>JAIYBO010000151.1 GCA_027488495.1 Bacteroidota bacterium
CAGATCACTTCATCGCCAGGTTGGGTATGCACCTGAATGGCGATTTGGTTTGTCATGGTGCCGGAAGGACAAAATAATCCCGCTTCCATCCCGAAGAAATCGGCCACACTGCGTTCCAGAGCGTTCACGGTAACATCTTCTCCGAACACATCATCTCCCACTTGGGCCGCAAACATGGCCTGTAACATGGCTTCAGAAGGCTTGGTAAAGGTATCGGAACGAAGTTCTACAGAGAATTGAGGTTGTGTCATAATAGGATGTGAAATTAATATAATACCGAACAAAATCAGTACTTTAGACGCGACAACTGCCGTGAAAAACAGATTTCATTTATAAATTTATATATCAATTAATAATGAGCGCCAAATTCAAATCAAAATTGGCGATTTCCGCTGCGCGGAAAACGGGCTTTTTTATTCGAGCCGCCTTTCAACCTCTGGTTGAATCCGGCTCAAATAAAAAAGCCCTAGACTTCGTCTAAGGCTTTTTTCTGGTCGGGATGGCGAGATTCGAACTCACGACCCCTTGCACCCCATGCAGGTATTTTTCATTTTGTTATTTTTAGATATTTTTATTATTTGATTGATTATCAACATTTTACAAAATCCATATTTGGCTTTCTTTGTATTCCTTGAGGCTTTTTTAGCTAAAATGTTTGAACTATGTTTGAACCATCATACCATGTCATCATCTTTAAAAGTCATATTATTCAAAGGCAAAATCCTCAATAATGGAGAGCATCCAATCCTCATTCGAGTGATAAAAGACCGAAAATCTTCCTATCTATCAATTGGAGCATCAAGTTCATTAAAAAATTGGGATGTTAGAGCAGGACTTCCAAAAAAAAGTCACCCCGATTTTAAAGAACTTCTTTTATTAATTGATATAAAAAGAGCAGAGGCCAGTTCACTGATTTTTGGAATCAAAACCGCTAGTACAGTAGTATCAGCGCATGAAATAAAAAACAAAATAAAAGGGGCTCCTTCCACAGCCAGTCAAACCGTTGGCAAATTCTTTGATTCATTCATTTCTAGAATGGAAAATGCCAACCGTATAGGTTACGCTGATGCATTTCGTTTTACAAAAAACAGCCTTATGAATTTTAGGAATAAACACGATTTTAACTTCAGTGAAGTTACCCCGAGCTTTTTGGTACGATATGAAGAGTACTTGGATGGTAGAAATCTCGCACCCAACACCATATTCCTATATCTAAGAACATTTAAGACACTAATCAACTACGCGAGAAAAGACGGAATTGTTTCAAAAGAATATGATCCTTTTGAAAGTGTAAGCTTTGCCAAATTCCGACGTGTAAAAACGAGAAAACGGGCATTACCAAAAGAGACAATTTTAAAATTTATGAACCTTGATTTGCCTCCAAGTAGCCATCTTTACAACTATTGGAATTATTTCAGATTTAGCTATTTGTGTTGGGGTATGAATTTCATTGACACAGCCTACCTAAAATGGTCAGATATTCATGGAGACACACTGGTGTATACACGACAAAAAACCGGCGATGAATTCAACATTATGCTCGCACCTCAAGTGAAAGAGATATTGAAATACTATCGTACCGCCAACCTAAATCCCTTGGTACCTTATGTCTTCCCTATCTTTAATGAAACACACGAAAGTGCAAAAAGTAAAAATTATCGAATTAAAAAAGTACGAAAGCAATACAATGATGCACTCAAAGAAATTGGTGAATTAATGGGTATTTCCACCAAACTCACATCCTATGTAGCCCGACATTCTTTTGCGAACGTCCTAAGGCAAAGTGGAGTATCCACTACCATCATCAAGGATGCAATGGGCCATGAGAGCGAAGCCATGACTGAAGTCTACACATCTCAATTAGATGCTAGTATTTTGGGTAACACAATAAACAATTCACTTTTATAAATTTGTTAAATGGAAGACAAGGATGATTATTCTAAGTTTACCGAGGAAAGGTATCAGGCTCTTTACAATAGAATTTACGCTAAGCAAGAAAATTGTGTATCAACATGCACCAGTTCATCCAGAGATCAGAATAAAGGATTTCAATATGCAAAGCAGCTGTATGAATTAATTTCTCTATTTCAAATCAGTCCAAAATTAACGGAGGCGCTCGAGTCATTCGCATCCTCGTATTCCCTATGGCACTCAATGCCCGAAATAATGGAAACATTAGAACCCTGGAGGTTGAAGATATTAGAGCACTATCATCGCCCGTGGACATCAGAAAACATCATTAAATCTGCAAAAACCATCGAACGATTTAAACTCTTTGGCTTCATTCCCACTTTAACAAAAGTCAAAGAGATATACAACGCTAATCGAGAGCTCCTTTATGCGATAGAAATAAAAATAAATTTTAGTTTATCTAAGTGGGTACAGTTCTTCTCTGCGAAGGGTAAAATAGAAAAAAGAAGAATCCTCTCAACAATGTACTTTGAAACCTATTTGTACAACGAATCCGATTCTTTAGGGCATTTAGAAACTGGGATTAAAGGTGAGCCAACAAGAAAAAAACTATTCCATGCCATTGTCAAGTACCGCGCCATAGATGGCTTCACTCAACATTTAAACAATTCGGACATTTCCCAATTTACCAAGAATTCAGATGCTTACCAAAGCCCTACAAATACTAAAACCTCAGAGATCCACGAGCCACTTTCATTTGAAGATAACAGCAATCCTGAAACTCCTGAAACCAGCAGAAAAAGACAAGCCATCGCTGATTATTATCTATTGA
>JAIYBO010000141.1 GCA_027488495.1 Bacteroidota bacterium
ATTAGACCCGACGAAATTTCCAGCATATTGAAAGACCAGATTTCTGGTTTTAATACCGCTGCGAGTTTAGAAGAAGTAGGTACCGTACTCCAAGTGGGTGACGGTATTGCCCGTATTTATGGCCTTTTGGGCGTTCAATACGGAGAACTTGTTGAATTCAGCAACGGCGTTCGCGCGGTGGCTTTGAACCTTGAAGAAGACAATGTTGGTGCCGTATTGATGGGTAGCAGCGGAGAAATCAAAGAGGGCGACAAGGTAAAGCGCACAGGAAAAATTGCATCGATCAGAGCCGGTCACGGTATGTTGGGTCGTGTAATCAATACTTTGGGTGAGCCTGTGGATGGTAAAGGTCCTATTTCTGGTGAGTTGTTCGAAATGCCTTTGGAGCGTAAAGCCCCAGGTGTATTGTTTCGTGAGCCAGTAACTGAGCCTTTGCAAACGGGTATCAAAGCGATTGACGCGATGATTCCCATCGGTAGAGGTCAGCGTGAGTTGATCATTGGTGACCGTCAAACTGGTAAAACTGCCATTGCTTTGGATGCCATCATCAACCAAAAAGAATTTTACGAAAAGGGAAACCCTGTATATTGTATCTATGTAGCTTGTGGACAGAAAGAGTCTACAGTGAAGCAGGTGGTTAAGGCTTTGGAAGAAAGCGGAGCCATGGCTTATACTGTGGTTGTAACTGCTGCGGCTTCTGCTCCAGCGCCGTTGCAATTCTTTGCGCCTATGGCTGGTTGTGCAATTGGTGAGTACTTCCGTGATTTGGGATTGCCTGCATTGGTTGTTTATGATGATTTGTCTAAACAGGCCGTTGCTTACCGTGAGGTTTCATTGTTGTTGCGTCGTCCTCCAGGACGTGAAGCATATCCTGGTGACGTATTCTACTTGCACAGCCGTTTGCTTGAGCGCGCTTGTAAATTGAATTCATCAGACCACATTACATGCAACATGAACGATTTGCCAGTTAGCTTGCAAGGCAAGGTAAAAGGTGGTGGTTCATTGACAGCATTGCCAATCATCGAAACCCAAGCGGGTGACGTATCTGCATATATTCCTACCAACGTAATTTCAATTACCGATGGTCAGATTTTCTTGGAATCAAACTTGTTTAACTCAGGTATTCGTCCTGCGATTAACGTGGGAATCTCTGTATCTCGTGTGGGTGGTAACGCTCAGATCAAGTCGATGAAGAAGGTGGCTGGTACATTGAAGTTGGACCAAGCGCAGTATCGTGAATTGGAAGCGTTTGCGAAGTTTGGATCTGATTTGGATGCGGCTACTAAGTCTGTATTGGAAAAAGGTTCTCGCAACGTAGAAATTTTGAAGCAGCCTCAGTTTAGTCCAGTAACTGTAGAAAAGCAAATCGCCATCATTCACTTGGGAACTTCTAATTTGTTGAGAAGTGTACCGGTGAATAAGATTCGTGAGTTCGAAGCATCTTATTTGGAGTATTTGGATGCCAAACACAAGGATACCCTCGAAGCATTGCGCAAAGGTGTGATCGACGATGAGGTGAAAGCCGTGTTGAACGCAGCTTGCAAAGAAATCGCAAAGAACTACGCAGCCTAATTTTATATCATGGCCAATCAGAAGGAAATTCGAGCTAGGATATCGTCTACAATCAGCACACAGCAGATTACAAAAGCGATGAAATTGGTTTCTGCGACCAAGTTGCGCAAAGCCAGTGAGGCCATTGTGAGAATGCGTCCGTACGCCGAAAAATTGCAGGGAATTATGGGCAATTTGAAGGATAGTACTGAAGATGATCGTTTGGCCGGATACTTTGAAGCCCGTGAGGCCAAAAAAGTGTTATTGTTGGTGATAACCAGCGATCGCGGTTTGTGTGGTGCCTTCAATGCCAACGTTGTAAAACGTGTGCGTACTTTGTTAGATGGTGAATATGCGGATGCCCACAAAGCCGGTAACGTGACTTTGATGTGTGTAGGAAAAAAAGGGGGTGAAGCTTTGAAGCGTTTTGGTTATGAAGTAAATCTTGATTTGGTTACATTGACTCAAAACTCAAGTGCAGAAACCTCATTTGCAGCTATGCAGAGTGTGATTGACGCATATTTGTTGGGTAAATACGATCGCGTAGAGGTTGTATATAACAAATTTAAAAATGCAGCTACACAGATTTTGGTGAATGAGCAATTGTTGCCCATCGCAAATAATGTGAGCGAAAGCACTTCTGTATCATCAGATTATATCTTTGAACCTGGTAAAGTGGCGATTTTGGAAGATTTGATTCCACGCAGTTTGAACACACTGTTCTATCGTGCGTTGTTAGATTCATTGGCTTCTGAGCATGGTGCTCGAATGGTGGCTATGGATAAAGCCACGGAAAATGCTGGTGATTTGTTGCGTGCATTGAGACTTGCTTATAACCAAGCCCGTCAGGCTGCCATTACCCGTGAAATCTCTGAGATTGTGGGTGGTGTTGCTGCGCTTGAAGGTTAATTATCTTTTGTATAAAAAAAGGGCACCCATTTGGGTGCCCTTTTTTTTATGTGTCAAATCGACTTCAAGTCAATGTGCAGTGAACATATAAGGTCTTGGATGTTGTGTGGTTTTGAGTGGGTATAAGATCAGTCTTCACGCATCACTTCAATGTATTTATGCGTGGCCTTGATTTTGGCAATCAATTGTTCTAGGTGTAGAAGGTCGTAAATCATCACTTCAATTTTACCACCAAAAGTTCCGTCTTCATTGCTTGAAATATTGATGCTTTTCATGTTTACTTCCATGTCCTTAGAAATGATGTCAGTAATTCGGCTTACAATACCTACGTCATCGATGCCTCGAACTGCAATGGCTGTATCAAACGCTTTCTGGTAACCATCGCCGCGCCATTGTGCGGGAATGATTCTGTAGCCATATTGACTCATCAATCGTGTGGCGTTGGGACAAGTGGTGCGGTGAACTTTAACGCCTTCTCCAACCGTAACAAAGCCAAAAATTGGATCACCTGGAACTGGATGACAGCATTTGGAGAGTGAATAGGGCATTTCATAATCATCGCCAATGATGATTTGGTCCGATTTCTTTCGTTTGGTTGCGGTGGATGTGGTTTTTTTATTGGTCAGTTTTTCGCCAATTTCTGCTGTGTCGATGGCTTTTTTGAGAACGATTTTTTGTAATAATTCACGATTTAACCTGATTTGGCCTTCAGCAACACTATGGAAAAATTCTGGTTGAACTTGGTATTTGAAGTGGTGCATCAATTTCTTGATGTTGCTATCTGTGAATTGAAATTGGTGCTTTCTAAATAATCGTTCAAGGACCAATTTACCTTGCCTCGCCTTTACAGTGCGTTCTGCTTTTAATGCTTCACGAATTTTTGATTTGGCTCTTGCTGTTTTGGCAATGTCGAGCCAGTCTCTCGTAACCCTACTTTTACTGGTTGTGAGTATCTCAACGATGTCTCCATTTTTCAGGGTAGATTGTATAGATACCAGCTTGTTATTGACTTTTGCTCCAAGGGTTCGTTTTCCCAATTCAGTATGGATCGAAAATGAAAAATCAAGCGCTGTGGCCCCTGTGGGTAAAGCTTTTACATCGCCCTTGGGAGTAAAAATATAAATCTCTTCACCCAATAGGCTTGTCCTGAACTCGCTCACAAGGTCTAGGGCACTCAGATCACTGTTCGATAAGGTTTCTTTCACAGCGTCTAGCCAATTGTCGAACGCAACATCTTGCGGCGTAGATACAGTTTTGCTAGAAACGGCTTTATACCGCCAATGTGCTGCCAAACCGCGTTCCGCAATATCATCCATTCTTTTTGAGCGGATTTGCACCTCTACCCACCTGCCTTTGGGACCTAAAACTGTGGTGTGCAGTGCGCTGTAACCATTGCTTTTGGGATGGCTTAGCCAATCACGAAGCCTGTTGGTATGTGATCGATACATGTCTGCCACGATGCTATACACTTTCCAGCAATCGGCTTTTTCGAGGAAGAGGGGAGAATCAACGATAACGCGAATTGCGAAGGCATCATACACTTCTTCAAATGGAATTTGTTGCTTTTCCATTTTCTTCACGATGCTGTAAATGCTTTTGGGACGCCCCTTGATTTCTACGATATTCAATCCGGATTTTTCAAGTTCCGATTTCAATGGGTCGATGAATTCCTTTACATATCGCTGTCGGGCATTCTTGGTTTCAACGAGTTTGTCGGATATTTCGCGATACAATCCAGGATTGGTGAACTTGAGCGATAAATCCTCCATTTCTGTTTTGATGGCGTTCAATCCCAAGCGATGGGCGAGCGGTGCATAGATAAAGAGGGTTTCAGAGGCAATTTTTAGTTTTGTATTCTCTGAAACTGATCCCAACGTACGCATGTTGTGCAATCGATCACAGAGTTTGATGAGTATCACTTTGAGATCTTCTCCCAAGGTGAGTAGCATTTTCTTGAAATTCTCTGCCTGTATGCTGTAGTCTTTGTCAACCGTTTCAAAGACCGTAGATATTTTCGTGAGTCCGTCTATGATTGACGCAACATTGGGTCCAAAGCGGTGCTCAATGTCTTCTAGGGTGATGTCTGTGTCTTCTACTACATCGTGAAGAAGCGCACAAACAACGGATGTTACACCTAGGCCGAGTTCTGTTACAGCAATTTCAGCAACAGCGAGCGGATGGAAAATATAGGGTTCACCGCTTTTTCTTACGGTGCCTTCGTGGGCTCGTGCGGCCATATCAAAGGCATCACGAACGATTTTGACTTTGTCTTTGGGTAGGTTTTTACCCAAGCTCCGCAACAAGTGTTTGTATCGCTTTAATAATTCAGAGCGATATGCTTCGTAAACCGGACCTTGGAGAAGCGCCATTATTGATTCAGTGCCGCGAAGTGCTTGAAGAACTGAGGAATGGTTTCAATGCCTTTGAAGTAATTGAAAATCCCATAGTGTTCATTGGGGGAGTGAATGGCATCAGAATCCAAGCCAAATCCCATCAATACAGTTTTGGTTTGAAGTTCTTTTTCAAAAAGGGCCACGATGGGAATACTACCGCCACCACGTGTAGGGATGGGTTCTACGCCAAAAGTTTCTGTCATAGCCAAAGATGCGGCTTTGTATGGAATAGAATCGGTGGGTGTTACCACGGGCTCGCCTCCATGGTGTGGCGTTACTTTCACGGTTACACCTGCTGGGGCGATGCTTTCAAAATGCTTCTGGAACATCTCAGTAATTTCATCGCTGATTTGATTGGGCACCAAACGCATGGAGATTTTGGCGAATGCTTTGGAAGGCAATACAGTTTTAGCGCCTTCACCGATATAGCCACCCCAAATACCATTCACGTCCAAAGTGGGTCTGATACCTGTGCGTTCAATTGTGCTGAAGCCTTTTTCTCCCATCACATCGTCGATGTTCAAATGCTTTTTATATTCGTTGATATCGAAAGGGATTTTCGCCATCGCTTCGCGATCTGCAGCTGAAACTTCCAATACTTTATCGTAAAAACCAGGAATGGTGATGTGTCTGTTTTCATCGTGCAAACTGGCAATCATGGTGCACAAAGCGTTGATGGGGTTGGCTACTGCGCCGCCATATACGCCCGAATGCAAATCAATGCGTGGACCTGTAACTTCCACTTCAACATAACTCAAACCACGCAATCCAACATCGATGCTTGGTATGTCGTTGGCAATCAATGCCGTATCTGAGATGAGGATTACATCGGCCTGAAGTTTATCGCGGTGAGATTTGCAATAGGTTCCGAGGTTGTTGGAACCCACTTCTTCTTCTCCTTCGATCATGAATTTGATATTACAAGCCAATGTGTTGGTTTGCATCATGGTTTCGAAGGCTTTCACGTGCATGAAAAATTGACCTTTATCATCACAAGCACCACGGGCGTATATTTTACCATCTCTCACGGTGGGCTCAAATGGGGGAGTGTCCCACAATTCATTGGGAACACTGGGCTGAACATCATAATGTCCGTAAATCAATACAGTAGGTAAATTGGCATCGATGATTTTTTCACCGTATACAATGGGGTAACCCGCAGTTTCTTCCAAAACCACATTATCAGCACCCACCTTACGAAGGTGTTCGGCCACTGTTTCTGCACATTTTCTTACATCACCGGCGTAGGCTGGGTCTGCACTGATACTTGGAATGCGCAAAAGATCGAACAGTTCGTTGAGGAAACGATCGTGGTTTTCTTGGATGTATTGATTGACTGACATACCCGCAATTTACAACTCATTTTTTGCATCGGCCACATCGACATGAGCAAAAAAGCAAAATTTATGACGGTGTTGAAAGTATTATCTTTGCAGAGTAGAAGATATGGAAACCTCAACCACGCAAGCCGTTCAGGAGCATTCAAAGGAAAAATTCAAACAAGAGATGTTTGTATGGGAGATGGTGATTACGGCCATCGTTTTTGTTACTGCTTATTACGCCTTGAAAGCATTCAAAAAATACGAAGATCGGGCGAAGGAAAAGAATAAAAAGTACAATACCGGGATGTAATCCCAATCAAAGCACGTTGACTTCTTTGATATCACCTTCAACCACCAATCTGCCCAGCGTTTTTGCTTTTACCTCTTCGATGCTCACTCCTGGAGCAATTTCTTTGAGTTCAAAACCCCTTTCGGTGATGTCGAATACGCCGAGTTCAGTGACTACTTTTTTTACGCAGCCCAGCCCTGTAATGGGTAAGGAGCATTGAGGTAGCAATTTGCTTTCGCCCGCTTTGTTGGTGTGTTGCATGGCTACGATGATGTTTTTCGCTGAAGCCACCAAATCCATCGCGCCGCCCATCCCTTTCACCATTTTACCTGGAATTTTCCAGTTGGCGATATCTCCGTTGTCGCTCACCTCCATGGCTCCCAAAACCGTTAAATCCACCTTTCCTGCACGGATCATACCGAAGCTAGTTGCGCTATCGAAAATGCTCGCACCTTTCACCATGGTTACGGTTTGTTTGCCGGCGTTGATCAAATCTGCATCTTCTTCACCTTCCAATGGAAACGCACCCATGCCCAACAACCCATTTTCGGATTGTAATACCACTTCCATGCCCTCGGGGATGTAGTTGGCCACCAAAGTGGGTATCCCGATTCCCAGATTTACATAATAACCGTCTTGCAATTCCTGCGCAATTCTCTTGGCGATTCCAAATTTATCTAGCATGCTTTACAAAAATACAAATTTTATCAGGGAGTTGGTTTGGAAATTCGCGGGTTTCAGAACGACCATCCACGCAATATTGCTGGGTCGGCCCATTGCTTGGCCCGGTTGTACATGGCTTTGGCTTTGTCTTTTTGTCCTACCGCGATGTACAAATCAATCAAACTCAGTGTGGCTTGGGATTCGGGGTTGAGTGATAAGGCTTTTTGGTAGGTGTTAATCGCCAATGCCCATTGTTTTTCGGTGTAGTAGCAATATCCCAAATTGAGTAATAATCCCTCATGCTTGGGTTGGTGCTTTAGTCCATTTAAAATCAAGGGTTTGGCTTCTTCTGTTCGAAGTGCTCTCACCATTGCGCCTGTATATTCAGCCAAGAAATCGGTGTTTAATGGCATCGCCTCGAACGCATTGCGGTAAAATTGAATGGCTTTCGCTTTGTGGGTTTCCGCGTTTGTGGATTGTGATGGCAGCAATTTGTCGTAGGCAACCGCCACGCGATACTGCGTCCACGCATCCTTTAACAGTGCATCTCGGTAGTCATCGCTGGCTTTGTCTTCCCATAGTGTAATCATGTCGCTAAACGCCTGCAAATTATAGAGATAATGGATTTGGGCTTCTAGGCCAATAGAGGCATATGTTACAGATTCCTTGTTTTCAGCCTCCTTTGAAAGGAGTCGTTGCGCCTCCTTCATGTACAATGCATTGGCATCGAACTTTTCGAAATAGGTGATGTAGGCTTGAAACAGTTCTGCGTTACTGGGATTTTGGTTATTTACCGCGTGAAGGCCAGTGAGTGTAGGCGATAGTATGGCGGATTTTTTTGGATTTTTTGGGTTGAAAGCGTTGGTCTTTGAAATGTAGTGATCGTGAATGCTTACATGAGGAATGTCGCGGGTATCGCTGCTGGGCATGTGGCAATTGACACAGGTTTTGCCACGCCTCATCGATTCAGTGATGGAGCAGTTTTTCAGTTTGCTTTTGATTGTGTTTGGGTTGTGACAGCTAACACACGTTTGATTGAATCGCTCTTGATTTGTTTTCCTCACGCTCACATGGGGGTTGTGGCAGTTTATGCAGGTGAAATTGATGTTGGCGTTGTATTTGTTGAGGTCGCCCTTGTTGGAACCTTTGAAGCACTTGCTCATCTGGAATCGTTCTGCGTGTCCGGCCATCACAAATGCTGCATCGCCCTTGTAGGTTGGCATATATACCGTAAAAATGGAGTCAAGGTGCATGCCCGGACGGAAATCGGTGAATTTTTTGCCCGGTTTTAAAACGTTATTCCCTTGCAGGTGACAGCGTTGGCAAATATCAACTTGAAGTTTCCATGGCAAGCGTTTGGGGTTAACGATAGACCAATCGGTGTGTTTTCTGGTGTCTACAATGATGCCATTAGATTTTTCTTGAACATGCAATGAGCCAGGACCATGGCAGCGTTCACAATCGATGCCCAGAGGAAGTTTCTCAAAAACATTCACTGCGCCGGGCTTTATTTGTGGCATGCCGGTATGACAGCTCATACATTCAATGTCAATTTTCCGATTGAATCTTGTGTTGAATTCCTCGTAACCCGGGGGGAGATCCCAAATACCTTTTTGGGTGTAGAAGGTAAGAGGGGCTTGATAAAGATGTTCGCCATCGGTCCAAAAATGACTGTTGGTGTGTTGGCCGCTTCCTACGATGTGGGTGATTTTTTCTCTTCGATTGTGAATGGTATCGCGACCGTTCAGCCGAAATTCTTGGATGTAGAGCGATTCGTTTTCCCAATAGGGGAAATAATATAGATTGAGTTTTTTGTCGTAAACGGGTTTCACACCAACGAAATTGGCTTTTGAATAGGCTTTCTCTGCTTTGTGGAAGCTCATGCCCATGCCAGTTTCTAGGAAAGTGGCGTGTTTGTCGGAATGACATCCTTTGCAGGCTTGTATGCCGACATATGTGGCAGAATCGCCCAAGTTTCTGAACGTAGGTTCAGATGTTTTGGGGCTCTGATTGAACCAAAGCGATAGGGCAACAGCCGATATGCCGATGATCGCAAGGGAAATGATCAGCTGCCGAGATTTCAAAGTAGGATGTGCTTAGGATCCAAACTGGGCTTGCCAATCCAAAACCCCACCAATCAAATTGCGCACTTGAGTAAAGCCATTTTGTGTCATGAACATTTTGGCGGTGCCACTGCGAGCACCACTTCTGCAATGAACGATGATTTCTTGGTCTTTTAAATCTTCCAATTCTTCCAATCGGCCAGGCAGTTCACCCAAAGGGATGAGGATTCCACCGAGGTTGAATTCATCGTATTCGTGATGTTCACGAACATCGTAAAGGTTGATTTTTTCGCCGGCACTGAGGCGTTTTTGCAATTCGATTACGGAAATATCTTGGCTCATGACTTGATAAAGTGGGAATATGAGATTTGATTGTTCTTGCCGATGCATCTAATTAGATAGTGGCCCGGCTTCAAATCTCCCACAAATATACGATTCAAGTATTGACAGTGTATGTGTAGTTTGCCCGAGATATCCCAAATTTCAATTTTTGATTCGTCGGTAAAATTGCCATTGATGTGAATGAAATCCTTGCATGGATTGGGGTAAATGCTGATTTGCGGTTTTGGTAGAGGGTTTGTACTGAATGCATATTCCTTTCTTTCACCAAAAAGCATTCTAATCATGGGGGTTCCTTTCGCATCGCTGCCGGCATATTCCCAACTGCCCAACAAATTGCTGTAAAGATGAGGATTGGATTGATCTTTTCCTTGGAATCTATAGTTGTTGTCATAGCCGATGTTCAAAACATATGGCATTTGCTGGATCCAGCCCACATAATATTTGCCGGCATTGAGGAATAAGACTGAATCGAAGAATATGTACGAAAATCCGTTGATGGAATCTGAGTAAAGTGGTCTTGCCATTGGGATTTCATACATCAATTTATCTTGATTGTCTGGCCTTCCAGTGGGACTGATTTCTTTCCAAATGCGGAGTTTGAAGCTTCTCGCACTTACATCGGTTAAACTTTGGTTGAAATAAATGGCCAATCCTCGCAATGAATCTGATTTGATCACATTGAATTCCATGGCGAACTGTCCTTTGAGATTGCCCAAATAGGCATAATCTAAGCCAAACCCTCCTTCAGCACTGCCATCGTCGTAAGCATACCATGGCATCATTTGATGAGTTTGAATGACTGTGTTGTTGTTGGTTTCTGCGTTATAAGCGTCGGGGGTAACGTCATTACTCTGCGGATTTACACTGTAAACATATTTGAGTTGTGGGGTGGCAGATGACAGTGAATCAAACAATAAAGATTCATACTTTTCCGTGGTGTCACCCATGGCACTTAAGTTTCTAGTACTCGCAGAAAAAGGCTTTTTGTAAACTTCTTTGTTGTACTGGTTGAAAATACTGAGTTGAAAACGGGTTTGAACAGCGGTGGCGTTCAAATTTCTCGCGATTAACGATGGTCCCGTGCCTCTGATCGAGTTGTTGTATTTGTAGTGCGAAAATGGGACGTTGGCATAGTCCATGAATAAACCATTGCTCACACTTCCGATGCCCACATCTTGAATGGTTTTTTCGTTATATCGTCGATTTTTTTCAATTCGGATATAATCCAAATGCCAATGATTTAAGTTGCCCGTGGCTTTGGTGAAATTTACGAAACGAAATTGGAAGTTGGGTATTAAGAAATCATAACTAGAAATGGCCACGAAATATTCTTGGAACGCACCCACAAATCCACCGGAGATCCCCCATTTTTGGATCCATTTGTTGTTGATGTCTTTGAAGAATAGCAATAAACTGTCTTCCACTTCGGGCGCATCGCCTATGCCTTGACGTTGAACAAAAAAACTAATAAATATGGAGTCGGTGGGTTTGTAATTGATGGTTTGGTTGCCTACTCTTTTGAATTGTAAATTGATTGGTTGTGACGTTAAGCTATCGGCAAAAACCATTTCTCTCTTGTCCAAGGTGTGGTAGGGGTTACCGAAAGCGTCCAAGTGGTCAAATGTTGCAACACCAAAGTTGGGTGCTTTTTTGGGGAATGAATTGTTGATCCAAACCAAATTATCTACCCAACGTTTGCTATCTGGATAACCTGAAATGTGCGCAAAATCTTCAAAAAATGGGAGTGTGAGTGTGTCTGAAATCCCCCAAGATATTAAGCTTTCAATTGATGCAGGAACTGCGTCAATCGCACGGTGCTGTATGGGCTGTAATCGTACAATTTGTTGTGCTTGTACAGCGTGTGCAAAGTACATCAATAGGGCGATTAACAGGCGTTTGAAGCGCATTCTTAGTTGTTGTTGAACAATGAAAATGATTAATGATATCTTTTCACGTGCTAAATTAACGAAAAATGGAGCAAAATATTTTAAAAATATGCTACCATCTGTGATTGATGAAGGAATTTTAATGGTTATTCGGTTTCCACAGACTCGGGGTCATTGGCTGTAGAGTCTGAGCTGGGCGACATTTCGCTGTCGATCACTGTAATATCTACAACGGTTCCTTTTAGCACTTTTTCTCCAGCTTCGATACTTCTTCCGCCTACGCGCTGAGAGGTAACTAAGTTGTTGCCATATTCTGCATACTCTCGAGATACATTTCCCAAAACCAAACCGGCATTTTTGAGCAAGGCTTTGGCCAAATTTAAGCTGCAGTCGGTGAGTTTAGGCATCCCCACACGTGGCCGAGATGTGGCATTTACGGTAACATAAATGACACGGCCCGATTTTACATCCTCGTCAGCAGCAGGAAGTTGCTCTACAATCACACCTGGTTTCATTTTATCCATGTAAACGGTATCAATGATTTTCATTCTCAGGTCCAGTGCTGCCAATTTCTCTTCTGCTTCAAAAGGTTTGTTTTTCAATATGTTGGGTACCAGTATGCCATCGCCATGTCGGGTATAGTAATCCAATCCGAAATAGGCGGTGGTAATCATGACCGCAACAAATAATCCACCCAAACCTATATTATACAACCAGTTTTTCACGATATTCTCTTTTCTCCAAATTTCAATATTTCCCGGATGAATTCAAAGGGCTTATAGCCATTGATAGAAGCTTGATGGTAAATACATGTGGCGGGCGTCATCCCAGGCAATGAGTTCACTTCTATGATGACCGTTTCAACTTGGCCATTTTCAAAAATTCTCACGAATGCATCAATTCTACAATATCCAGTTACATCAAGGGCTTTGGCAACAGATTCGAGGGTGTTGCGAACGGCCTGGCTGATCCGATTTTGTTCGATTGGGTCATTGGAAAACCTTGATGGGGTAAGGTTTTGACCTTGGCCCGCCAAAAATTTCTCTTCCAAGCTCAAAATTTCACTTTCGGCCAAGGATTCTGAGGGTTCAAATACTTCATACTGAATTTGTCCATTTTCATTGAAATGGGTTAGCATGCCACCTGTGACTTCAAGGAAACGGGTTGCACCTTCTCGGTCGATAAACTGTTCAATGAGAATCTCGTTTTTCTGTGGCATTTCATCGGTAATTCGAATGTTTAATGCTGAACAGATCTCTTGACTGGGGTGTGTTGTATCACGGAAAATCGCAGATAAATAAACATTGAGTTCTTCAGGAGATTTAATTTTACGAACCGCAGCACTGCAACCGTCGTCGGCAGGTTTTGCAATTAAGGGAAGGCCAAATTCTTTGCAAATTTCTTGGCTCAAATGTAGGCCTTTGGTTTGCCAATCAGATTTCAATACGATGGCATGGTTGGCCACCAAGAATCCTTTTTCTCTCAGTATTCGGTTCGTTTCGAATTTATTGATTGTGATGGATGCAGAGTGACTCAAGCTGCCGTTGTGATATAAGCCAAATTTGGCGAGGTCTTCTTGAATCGTTCCATCTTCTCCGGGTCTGCCGTGTAGTGCAATGAATACGCCCTCGCAGATCTGGCTCAATGTCTCTAAAGAGATTTCTTCTGGTTTGAAAACAGGGCGATTTCTTAAATATTCTTTGGTGATTCTCTCACTTTCAGTTTGGATGATATTCAAGGCATTGTTTTCGTTGTAATTCAGGATTTTATCTCGAATGTCGTCGGCATTGTCCTTGAGCATCATGTTCAATGGCAATTGGAACAATCGATATGATTGGCTGTTTCCTGCCAAGAAAACGGGGATGGGCTCAAAATCTGGACTACTACTGAGTTTCTCATAAATATTACGGCCACTTTCCATACTGATGTGACGTTCGAAACTATACCCACCCATAATCACTGCGATTCTTTTTTTGCTTGAATTATTGCCAGCGACATTTAGTTTCAAATGCTCACTTCGTTGGAGCAACTCGTGAAAAACACTTCCTTTTGGGTGACTTTGGATCCGCGCCCTCAATGAATTGAAATAAATCAATGTAAGAAAGGCACTCGGATTGAGTCCAACTTCCGCCGCTTGATGGAAAAAGAAAGAAGATGGCATCATTCCTGAGGTGGTATTCGGGTCATTCAGGAAGATTTCACCATCTGGATTTACAAATCCATCGATTCTGGCATACACCTCAAACCCAAAATGGTTGTATAGTTGGCAACAAGCGAAACGGATATTGGTTAAAATTTCCTCTTGTACTTCAATGGGTGTGACTTTGTTCGATAAACCCGGCAGGTATTTGCTTCGATAATCGAATAAGTCACCTGATTTTCGGATTTCTGTGGGCGGTAACGCAAACGGAATTCCTTGTGCATCGGCGATTACTATACAGCTAAATTCTTTGCCTTCAATCATGGATTCAACAAGTACCAGTGACTCACTGTCTGTGGATTCGAGAAGGACTTTGTCGTTTTCGGCTAGATGGGTATCGAGGAAGTTTAAGAGTTCGTTCGGTAAGTAAAAGGTGTTTTCATTGGCGATGAGCGGCAAGCCCAGGCCACTGCGCAAGTCGGTGAGGTGTTTGATTTGCTTTATTTTTTCATCAAGGGGTGTATTGTTCCATTCCTCTTGGTGGATATAAAGCCGAAAAAATGCCAAATCCATGGCGGTGCAAAATTCATCAAAGTTGGGTTGCTTCAAAATGCTTACACCCAAAGATGAGCCTTGATGGGAAGGTTTAATGACGAATTTCTCTTCGAAATCTATGTTGAACGCAACAAACCATTGCTTTTTTTGGGCTTCGTTGGCGTTGAGCCAATCGCTTTTGTGAATGGTTGCAAAATCGTTGATGTACAGCGCAGCGGTGGTTTGGAAATCTTTTTGCACTGCTTTGTTGATGCCCATTGCAGAGGCCAAAATGCCAGAACCTGAATATGGGATGCCCATCCATTCCAACAAACCTTGAATGGAGCCATCTTCTCCAAATGTGCCATGCAATGCGAGGAATGCAAAATCGATGAGTGATTTCAGCTCTTCTATTTGAAGCGGTTTACCAATTTCCTTTAGGACCTTGAGTTGTATATCTCGGTTTTGAGCTATTTGTTCGATGCTTTCGGCATACACTTGAAATCCGTGGGGTAGTTCAGGAAGGCAAGGTGATGGTTGATGATTTTCGTGAATGAAAGTGGGTGGATAAAAATCACGAATGCTACCCTTGTAAACGAATTCCCAATTCAGAAGGCAGAAATTGCCAAAAGAATCAACAAAAATGGGTACGGGTTCAAAGAGTTGTTTATCGAGATTGTCGTATACCGTTCTGCCCCCGGCAAATGACACTTCACGCTCACGGGACTGACCGCCAAAGAAAATACCAATTCTAATTTTTTGCATATGCTTCATTGCAAAAATAGTGCGATGATGGTGAGGATTATGCGCATTTCTGCACAATTCGCAACGATGTTTTTCTCTTTGGGCATTATTGCAAAAAATACGGGGTTTACCGCGTTGATTGCGTTAATTTGCAGTATGAACGCCGAAATCTATTTAACTTCCAATTCAAAGGGATTTGTTACTGCGAAGTTGCCATCGTCGATTGCCGCATTTTGGTCGCAATCCTCTGAAGAAAGTTTGCATCTTTACAATGGTCCCAAAGGTTGTTTGATGGGTGTGATCCACACTGGAAAGGGAAATGTTGCCGAGCATGAGAAGTTGAGAAAGGAAGGCAACAAGTGTTTTGTAAGCTTGCCCAAGGGTATTACCTCTGTAGAAATCAACAATGTTGATTGGGATGCTCCTAAGGCATTGGCTTTTGTTGAAGGATTTCTTTTGAGCGATTACAGGTTTGATAAGTATTTAACAAAAAAATCGGCGAATGCGCCACTTCAAGTAACGATGAGTGGAAAAGGCAAAGAGAAATTGCACGAAGTTCAAGTAGTGTGTAATGCTGTGAATACTGCGAGAAATTGGGTGAATGAACCTGTTAATTCTTTGAATGCACAGGGTTTGGCGGATGTATTTACGGATTTGGGTGTGGATGCTGGATTTAAAGTTGAAGTTTTTGGGGAAGCTCAAATTGAAAGTTTAAAAATGGGCGGTTTGTTGGCGGTGAATCGCGGAAGTCAAGAGCCTCCCACATTTTCTGTATTAGAATATAAACCCAAGGAAGCGAAAAATGCTCAGCCCATTGTTTTGGTTGGAAAAGGTGTGGTGTTTGATACAGGTGGGTTGAGTTTAAAGCCTACACCCAATAGCATGGATATGATGAAGTGCGATATGGGTGGAGCCGCTGTTGTTGGTGCCGTTTTTGAAGCCGTTGCACGATTGAATTGGCCCATATGGATTGTGGGTTTGGTGCCAGCCACTGACAATCGTCCTGGTGAAATGGCCACTTGTCCGGGGGATATTATTACCATGTTCGATGGTACCACAGTTGAGGTATTGAATACAGATGCGGAAGGACGTTTGATTTTGGCAGATGCATTGGCATTTGCCAAGAAATACGATCCTCAATTGGTGATAGATTACGCTACGCTCACGGGTGCTGCTGCAAGGGCTTTGGGAACTTATGGTTCGGCATTAATGGCTCAAGCGCCAGATTCTGTAGTGAAATCGTTGAAAAAAGCAGGGGAAGTGACCTACGAGAGATTGGCTGAATTGCCTTTGTGGGAAGAGTATTATGAGGAAATTAAAGGGGGAATTGCCGATCTGAAAAACCTAGGAAAAGGAGAAGGTGGAGCACAAAGTGCGGCCATGTTCTTGAGGCATTTTACCAATTATCCTTGGGCACATATCGATATTGCGGGTACTGCATTTTCAACTTCGGCGAGTCATTATACACCAAAAGGTGGCACAGGTGTTGGCGTTCGCTTAACTTTGGAGTTTTTAAGACAGCAAATCAATGGATAATCGTAAAGTTGTATTGGGAATTACTCAAGGTGATCCTTCAGGTGTAGGTATGGAATTGGTGTTGCGGGTGTTTTCGGATCCCAATATTTACAAATACTGTACGCCAGTTTTATATGGTAATCCCAAAACATTTGTTGCTTGGAAGAAACACTTGGGCCTTCAAGAGCCAATGTATCAAATGATCAATTCGGCGGCCGATGCAAAACCCGGGAAGTTGAATTTGGTGGTTTCTAGTGATGATGCTGTTGAATTTACCATTGGTACTGCTTCTGCTGAATCGGGAAAAGAAGCCCTGTTGGCCATCGATAAGGCATTGTCTGATGCCCATTTTTTAGAAGCGTTGGTTACTGCGCCCATCGATAAATCTACAGTGGCTCCTCATTCTAACAATTTTACTGGACACACGGGATATTTGGCTGAAGCTTTGGGTGCGAAATCGCATGCTATGATTTTGGCATGTGAAGATTTGCGCGTGGCTTTGGTTACAGAGCATGTGCCAATTACACAGTTGGAAAAATATCTCACGCAAGAGAAAATCGAACAGAAAATCGAAGTGGTTTACAATGCCCTCAGAAATGATTTCAATGTATTGAAGCCGAGAATTGCTGTTTTGGGTTTGAATCCACATGCCGGGGATCAGGGTTTGTTGGGCGACGAAGAGGTTAAAATCATTCAACCTGCGATTGCCAAACATTTCAAGCAAGGCAAATTGGTTTACGGGCCTTATTCAGCTGATGCTTTTTTTGGGAGTGGCAATTTCAAAAATTTTGATGCGGTGATTGCTATGTATCACGATCAGGGATTGATACCGTTTAAAACAATGGCTTTTATGGATGGTGTGAATGTAACGGCGGGTTTGTCAATTGTGAGAACAAGTCCAGATCATGGAACGGCCTATGACATAGCGGGAAAGAATACAGCAGATCCGAGTAGTATGCGTGCAGCGGTTTATGAAGCGATCCACTTGGTTCGAAATCGTAAGCAATTTGCTGCAGACTTCGAGAATCCTTTGGAATATTCAGAAATGCGCCGAGAACGGTTCCGTATCGATTTTTAATCAACGCATTCGTGCGCGGTCTAGCAACCAACTGCAAGTTTTGATGTATACTTCTACTGCGAGTGTTTCTTCTATGTCAAAATACTCCCTTACGTTGCCCGAAATGGCATGTTGCATCATGTGATTTAAGTTGGGGAATTCGGCATAGGTAATTCCCACGCCTTCGGCTTCCATTTGTTTTACCAAATTCCTTGTGGGAACGGGGTTTACTTGCATGTCTAATCCGCCTTGAATCATTAAAATATCACAATCTTTTTGTTGTAGAAAGTCTGTTGCGGGGTTGTACTGAAAGAAAAATCTCGTCCATGGATTGTAACCTAACGGCAGATAACTCTTTGCAAAGTATGTTTCAACGGATTTTTCTGAGTATGCTTTCGCGATTTTGGTATTGTCTGATTGCCACACTTTGTAAGCTTTTTTCAGGTTGTTGTCTTGGGATTTAACCCATTTTGTAAAGGCTTGGGCAAACGCTTGCTTATCTTGGTCTGATGGAATGGTGGATTCTGGGTTTTCACCATTTTTTGCGTTACCCATTTCAATGGCCAATGAGATCAATTTTCGTTGTGCATCGGCCAAATGATGGCAAGTAAAGGAGTCGTATCCATTTTGTTTCCATCCATTTTGAATTTGATAAACACTGGTTTCAATGCCCGTGCTTGTTGCGCCGGCCAAACTCACAATACCAGACAGTCTCCGTTTTTTTGATAACATGAGTGCTACGGCAGCACCCTCACTGTGGCCGATTACATAAACACGTGTAGTATCTATCATTGGAAGACTGCCCAAATAATCTATGGCTGCCATCGCATCACTCACATAAGATTCTGTGGTGGTATTGGCTAAAAACTTGGGATCACCGATGGATTTGCCCACGCCGCGGTCATCCACACGCAACACTGCAAACCCTGATTGGGTCAAAGCATGTGCCCACACGGCGAAGGGTTTGTGGGCCCCCAAAGATTCGTCGCGGTCCTGCGGACCGCTGCCAGATAATAACAATACCACTGGAAACTGATGATGAATACCGGCTGTGTCAATATTTATCTTTACCAACGTCGGCGCGGCTGGGAATATTGGAAAAGGTGCGATGGTCTCATCGCCTTCAACGGGTTTCGGGGGTATCGCCATCAAACCGCCCGCAGCTGCCTGAATGAGGTTTTCACCCATCCAATCTGCTTTATTTTCTGGTGATTTGGGGTAGGTGAGAGTGCCGGATAGTTTCAATTTTCCCGAAGGATGCGAGAAATCAACCAACTTGAACTCGTACGGATAAGGCAAAATAGGGGTTTGAGGCTTCCTATCGAAAAGACTCTGGTAAAAAACACAAGGGATTTCCTGTCCGTTCTGCTTCCAAATGCCATCCAATTGCTTGATATCCTTCAGCACACCTCTGAAAGTGGCACCAAATCCCAGCGTCCATGTCAATGTCTGTCCCTCTACCACCGTAGATTCAACTTTGTATTCTTTTAAGCCTTGTAGCGGGACATCTAACGTGGATGTTAACTGTCCTTCCTCCTGCGAAACATGGAACGTAAGTCCGATTTGCATGTTGCCAGCATTTATTGTGCCTTTCCAATAGCCAATCCACTGCCCAGGATCTTGGGATTGCGCAAACAAGCTGCCGAAACAATAAAATATGGCCAAGAGGATAGTTGTGATTTTGATTTTCATGGTGGTTAAATTAATGTATGTGATACGCCCATTTTGGCGGGTTCTACATTGGAAAAGCCTATGGTATTCAATTTTGTTTCAAAACTCGCCATACTGCTGGGTTCGCCATGAACCAAGAACAGTTTTTTTACTTTGTTTGGGTCCTGACAAAGCAAATAATCACACATTTCTCGCCAATCGGCGTGCGCACTGAAATTGTCCATCCGGTGAATTTCTGCCTTCACTTGATGCAGATCCCCGAAAATTTTCACTTCCTCTCTGCCTTCGATTAACTGTCCGGCCAAACTTCTTGGCGATGCATATCCAACCAGTAAAATGGCGCAATTGGGGTTCTCAATGTTGTTGGCGATGTGGTGTTTCACCCTGCCGGCATCGGCCATGCCACTGGCGGAAATGATGATGCTGGGTTGTTTTTCTTCGTTGATGGCCTTGGACTCGTCCAACTTGGAAACATAATGCAAATTGTGAACCGCAAACGGATCCCCATCCCGTAAGATATAGTCCAAAATAGAGGGATCGAAACTCTCGCGATGCAAAGCCATCACTTGGGTGGCCTTGACGCTCAATGGTGAATCAACGTATACCTTGATTTCAGGTAGTTTGTTTTCGTGCGCCAATTGGTCGAGCAGATAAATGATCTCCTGCGTCCTATCTATTGAAAAGGCGGGGATGATGATCTTGCCCTGCTTCTCTACACAAATGTGGTTGATGAGCTCAAGCAAAGGTGCTTTGGCATCTTCACTGGGCAGGTGTTCGCGATTGCCATAGGTGCTCTCACAAATGATGTATTCAGAAGGAGGGAATGGGAATGGTCCTTCCAATATTTGATCATTGGGCCGGCCGATATCACCCGTGTAGGTGAGCGTGATGGTTTTGTCGTCGATCGTTTTGAGCGATAAATGGATGCATCCACTGCCCAAAATATGGGCGTTGGGAATCATTTGGAACTGACATGTGGCATCTATAGAAAACCAAGTTTCGTCGTTCACCACTTCCATTTGCGCCAAAGTGCGGACCACATCCTTTTCCGTATACAACGGTTCGATGGCCTCATCGCCCCGAGCAATTCTGCGTTTGTTCACCCGCATCAGGTCCGACTCCTGAATATG
>JAIYBO010000162.1 GCA_027488495.1 Bacteroidota bacterium
CTGGCGACGGTGTGTTGGCGAGATACAGACAACCGAGCGGAGCGAGGTTTGCCGCTGATGAGGCTTGGAGCGCAGCGAACAAGCCTTATGGTGCCCAAGTGGATGTGAAAATTGGTGCGGAGAAGGATTTGGCTTCGGGCGATTGGAAGAAATTGGATTGCGTGGGCAAAGTGTATAATGAGTCGGGGCGCTTGATTCGCACCCATAAATTCTCTTTTGATAGTTCGGGGTATTATCGGGTGCCTTATCGCTTGGTGGAAGACGGTTTCCGTTGGCCATCGCACCATACGCCCAAGCCCGATGATGGGATTCCTGCAGGCCGAACGATATCGCCCGGAAAATACAAATTGGTGATTTCTTCTGGCGCGATGGCGGATTCAGTTTGGATTCAGGTACGCATGCCGAAGGGTTTTGAGTACAGTGCTTCGGGGGATGCCAAACAGCGAGAGATGCTGGATACACTGAAGAAGACCATTGAGCGGGCGCGTTTGGCGTTTGAGGGTTTGAAAGACGCAGAGAAAAGTGTGGGATTGTGGATGAACCATAAATACATTAGCGATAGTGCCAATGCACAGTTGCGGAAGTTCGAAAAACCTTTGTTGGATAGCATCGCGGCGTTGAAGTTGCTGTATATGCTACCGGCCGATTTCCGTCCTTACGAAGAAGCCACCATTCGCTTGATGGATCATTTGCAAACGGCTTACGGATTGGTAGAGAGCAATGAAATGCCAGGTGAAAATTGTTGGATCGCGGTGAAAACGGCACAGCGGGAGACGGATGTGGTGATCAAGCGGATCAATGCATTTATGGCGAAGGATTACGCAGCGTTTGTAAAGGCGGTATCAACGCAGACCATTGCACCTTTGATGGATATACACGGCTGGTAAACACCCTATTTTAACAAATTCTTGTTTAACCTTTGGGTTGCTAAGCCCCTTTTTTGTGTAAATATTGTTTTGTAATTCATTGGTTTATAGTGTTGATGAATATTTTTTGTAGAACTTTTGGCGTGAAGAATTCAAACAAAACACACTTGTGGAAATTTTTTTTTATCATTTTTTTTGGTTCTCAACCCTTGTAAACATTGATTTTTTTTCGTAAACAGTTCAAAATTTTATTTGTTACAACAAGCAAAATTGTGTTGTTTGGGTAAAAACCATTTTAATTTGGACTTGTTCCTCTGAGAACTAAACTAATCTAAATCAAATGGTTACACAATTACTAAGCACAGTAGGATCTAGCAGTGAGTTAGAACTACTATCCGGAACTTCGCTTGAATCTTACATTGCATTTACGTTTTTCGTAGGTACAATGGCGATGATGGCCGCCTCTGTTTTCTTCTTCTTCGAAATGCGCAATGTTGCAGAACGTTGGAGAACTTCTATGTTGGTATCAGGTTTGATTACCTTCATTGCTGCCGTGCACTATTACTACATGCGCGGATTCTTCATGGAACACCAAGCGTCTCCAACTTTCTTCCGTTACGTGGATTGGTTGTTGACTGTTCCTTTGATGTGTGTTGAATTCTATTTGATCACCAAAAAGGCAGGTGCCAAGTCAGGTTTGTTGTGGAAGTTGATTTTCGCTTCAGTAGTGATGTTGGTAACTGGTTACTTCGGAGAAGCTGTATGGCGTGAGTCTAGCGTTCTTTGGGGTGTTGTATCTGGTGCTGCTTACTTCTACATTGCATACTTGGTATGGTTCGGTGAAGTGGCTGCATTGGCAAACACAGCTGGTCCTGCAGTAGCAAAAGCTACCAAGACTTTGGCTTGGTTTGTATTGGTAGGTTGGGCAATTTATCCTTTGGGTTACATCTTGGGAACTCCAGGTGGATTGTTCGGTATCACTTTCAGCGCAGATACTCGTGTAATGGATGTTATCTACAACATCGGTGACGCAGTAAACAAAATCGGATTCGGTTTGGTTATCTACGCTTTGACTCAAGCAGACAAGGACTAATCTCCTAGATGTATAAATAAGTAAAAAGGCCCGCGAAAGCGGGCCTTTTTTATTGATAGATAATTTTCAATTCAGTTGGGTGCTGGATTGAATGGCATTTAACACCACATAGATTTATACTGATTGAACCTTAAATCAATCCATGATAAAGCCTTGGGCTTTTCTCACGAAACGCTCCAAAGATTCACCTTGTAATTGTCCGCGCTGAAGCATCGCCAAGTCCATACAATATTGTAGTAACTCGTTTCTGCCTTCACCTTCTTTGCCCAAAACTTTGCTGGCCAGAGCGTGATTGGTGTTTACTACCATTGTTTGCTTGTTGAGGCCCATGTTGCCATAAGGAAATCCATTGCCCATCTTAGCCATGTCTTCCATGCGGCGTTCCCACTCATTGCGGTGAACAGAGATGAAATCGTCTTGTGGGGGCAAGGATTCCATTTTTATCTCAAAAGCCAATTCGTTTACAACGGCTTTCACGCTGTCTTCCAATGTTTTGCGTTGGTCTTCGCTCAATACAGATTCTATGGTTACTTCCTTTTCGATCAACTGATCCATCGGACCGCCATCTACGCAACGGAATTTTACCTTTTCGAATTTGCCTTCAACCCAACCCGCAAAATGGGTATCCAACGGACCGTTCAATACAACTACTTCGTATCCTTTGTCTTTGGCTGCCTTGATGTTCATGTGTTGAACATTTACATCGGTAGAGTAAAGCACTACGGTTTCTCCGTTTTTATCGGTTTGATTGATTTTTGCATGGTCAATCCACTCCTGAATGGTATTCAACTTCCCATCGGTGGTTTTCAGCATACAAATGTCTTTGGTGCGTTCAGCGAATTTCTCGTCGGCCACCATGCCATACTTCACGAACAAATCCAAGTATTCCCATTTGCTGTCGAAATCTGCGCGATCGGCTTTGAACAATTCATTGAGTTTGTCGCTCACCTTTTTGCTGATGTGCTGGGTGATTTTCTTCACATTGGCATCGCTCTGTAAAGAACTTCGGGAAACGTTCAATGGTATGTCTGGAGAATCAATCACCCCTTTCAACAACACCAAATACTCTGGTAATACGTCTTTTACATCCTCGGTAACGAACACTTGGTTGCAATACAACTGCACGCGGTTTTGGCGATTGTCGATGGCCTCATTCACCTTAGGGAAGTACAACACCCCTGTTAGGTTGAAGGGATAATCGGTATTGATGTGAATGTTGAACAAAGGCGCTTCTTGTGCGGGATACAATTCTTCAAAGAATTTTTTGTAGTCCTCGGCTTCCAATTCGGCGGGCTTTTTCGTCCAAATGGGTTGTGTATTATTGATGTCTTCGCCGTCAAAAGCAATTGGAACTGGCAGAAAACGACAGTATTTGCGGAGTAATTCGCGGAGTTTCCACTTGGACAAGTAGGTTTCGGCGTCTTCATCGGTAAGATGCAAAATCACATCTGTTCCGCGTTTTTTGCGCTTGCCTTTTCCGATGTTGTAACTGGTGGCACCGTCGCAATCCCAATGAACGGCTTGAGCACCTTTTTGGTAGGATTTGGTTTCGATGGTTACTGTTTTAGAAACCATGAAGGCTGAGTAGAATCCCAATCCGAAATGACCAATCATTTGGTCTGGGTCTTTGTCTTTCCATTGCTCTGCGAATTCACGTGCACCTGAAAAAGCCAATTGGGTGATGTATTTTTCTACCTCTTCCTCGGTCATACCGATTCCTGAATCGGAAATGGTCAAGGTTTTGGCTTTTTCATCGAAACTGATTTCCACTTTGCAGTTGTCGATGGGGTCTTCAAATTCTCCCATGCGGGAAAGGGTACTCAATTTTTTGGTGGCATCCACTGCGTTGCTCACCAATTCACGAAGAAAAATTTCCTGGTCTGTGTACAGGAATTTTTTAATAATGGGGAAGATGTTCTCTGATTGAACTGAAATCTGACCTGTTCTCATGCGGATGCTTTGGCAATTGATGTACCAATTTAATGGAACTGAAATTTTGTCATATCGATGTCTCTGAGCGATTGATTTTCTTTGTGAATCAACCACTTTTTGACAGAAATTGGCAAAAATTCAAAAAGATTTTTCCCTTGCGGCATTCTTCGCCAACAATGATCTTGGTAATGAAATGAATGTTGATTTTTGCTTTTATGATTCCAGAACGATTATTGTACGTAGGAAATATTACTAAATTTGCACGTATGAAAAAGAAGTTGACCCTTTTGGTTGATACTCAATTGGTAGAACGGATGAAACTGCTGGTTGCAACGAATGGACAATCGTTATCGGCAGTGGTTGAACAGTTTTTTGCGCAGCAATTGTCGAGGGATAGGTTTATTGTTGAAAAGCCGGAGGTATCGGATGACGACGTTTTCATTGCCAAGTTTGGCGGTATTGCTTCAGGGATGGGTAACCTCACTGATGCCGAAATCCGGGATTTGGTCTACACGGAGCGAATGAAAAAACATTTTTAGATTTCTAAATATGGCGATTTTAATTGACACAAATGTTCTTCTCGACTTTTTATTGGAGCGGGTTGATTTTTATGATGATGCAAGATCAATTGTAAGGTTAGCAAGGAAACGGGAATACGAATTCCGAATTACGGCGTTGACCTTGGGTACTGCTTATTATATTCTGCGAAAGCAGTTTTCTCATCTGGAATCAATTCAATTATTACAAGAATTTTGTTCCGTTTTTCCCTGTGTGATTTCATCCAATTTGGCTTGTCAGGATGCTTTATTTATGGGACTTGGAGATTTTGAAGATGCATTACAAGTGGCGATGGCAAAATCAGATTGCGACATGATTATCACCCGCAATGTGGCTGATTTTAAACACTGTGGTTTGTTGGTGATTTCTCCCAAAGATTTTTTGCGGATGCATTCTCAGAACGCGTGACTTTTGTACAACCAAATGGAGAACGGACCTCAATTTAAGAAAACCCTAACCCCCTCTCAGGCGAAGCCCAAAATTGAGAAGTTTTGTGCCTATCAAGAGCGGAGTCATCAGCAGGTGAAACGGAAGTTGCAGGGGTATGGTTTGAATGGCATGGATGCGGATATTTTACTGGTGGAATTGATGCATGCCAATTTTTTGAACGAAGAACGATTTGCCATGGCCTATGCGCGGGGCAAATTCAAAATCAAGGGCTGGGGCAAAGCCAAAATCAAACAAGGACTTAAGCGAGAAGGTGTGGGTGAAAAACTCATACAGCAGGCGTTGGCCTCGCTTGGGATGGATGATTATTTGGATACTTTGAATACACTCGCCGCTAAAAAATGGCCGTTGATCAAAGGGGCTTCACACATCGAAAAAGTCTTCAAGCTCAAACGCTATCTGGTGGGAAAAGGGTATGATTTTGAGGCAATCGATAAAGCCATCGCCCAAGTTGTTAATTAACTAGGCACCCGGAGACGACTATTTAAAATGCGATAGCGGCATGTTGAGCCATTCCAATGCGGAGGTTCCGAGCATCATGGCTTTGATGTCATCGTTGTAATTCGACAATTTGATGAGCTCACCTGGATTGTCCTCGCCCAATGGGAAGGGGTAATCGGTGCCCAATGTGATGCGATTGGGGCCCACCAAATCAACCACCACTTCTAGCATTTTGGGGTCGTGTACCAAACTATCGAGCCAAAACTGTCCGAGGTACTTTTTGGGGTTGTGGATGTTGTCTACGGCAACCAAATCCGGACGGGCTTGCCAGCCGTGTTCAATTCTACCGATGGTAGCAGGGAATGCACCACCGCCATGGGCAAAAGCCACGCGCAAGCGGGGCAATCGTTCAAAAATGCCACCAAATATCATCGAACAAATGGCCAATGAAGTTTCCATGGGCATGCCCACCAACCATGGCAACCAATAATGTTGCATCTTTTTGTTGGCAGAATACCACCACGGATGCACAAACAAGGCCATGTCTAGCTCCTGCATCGCCTCAAAAATGGGGAACAGGGAAGGGTCGTTCAGGTTCATATGGTTCACGTGCGAACCAATTTGAATGCCTTTGAGACCAATTTCTTTACATCTGCGCAATTCTTGTATGGCCAAATCGGTGTGTTGCATGGGGATCGTGCCCAATCCCACAAATCGGGTGGGGTAGCGATGACAAACATCGGCGATGTGATCGTTCAGGAATTTAGAAATTTCGAGGCAATCTTTGGGTTCGGCCCAGTAGCTGAACATCACCGGAATGGTGCTGAGGACCTGAACATCTACGTGGTGGTGACCACATTCTTTGATGCGTTGTTCGGGATCCCAGCAGTTGCTTTCAATTTCGCGGAAGAAGGCATCGTCCATCATCATTCGTGCGCAACAAGGTTTGTGGTGTTCCAAGTTCACGAATTCGCCGTACCCAAACTTTTCTTTCCAGCGGGGTAGGTTTTCTGGGATGATGTGTGTGTGGATGTCTACGGTGAAAAAATTCTGCGAAGAAAGCATGCAACAAAAGTACATAGATTCCCTGAAATGACCGTTTCGGTCGTATTTTCGCTCCTTTACACACATTCAATGAGCGGTTCAAAGCAGCGCAACGTAGATTTATTTGGTGCCACGAGCATTGTGGTAGCCAACATGATAGGTACCGGGGTTTTTACCAGTTTGGGATACCAATTGTTCGATATCCAATCCGGTTTTGGCATTGTGATGATTTGGTTGGTGGGTGGGTTGCTGGCGCTCTGTGGTGCTTTTTGTTATGCCGAACTCGCTACGCGCTTGCCAGAAGA
>JAIYBO010000091.1 GCA_027488495.1 Bacteroidota bacterium
ATGTGGGTGGAAATTTCAAGGGTGCGAAGATTCAGGCCGGTGATCAAACCCAAACGTTTCAGGGCGGGGGTTTGGGATACATGAATTTGGCGTTTCGAACTTACAACTATTACCAACGAAAGGCCATTGTGGATGCTGTGACACAGCAAAAGCGTGTGAAGAGTACCCGTTATGCCATCAATTCTGCGATTTCTTTGCAGCCACTCACCACGGTGGGATATCAGTATACATTTCAAGACAGCACACCATTTTTGAACCGAACCACCCATGCGGGTTACGGGGGGGTGAACATGTTTGAATTGGCCAATGCATTCAGATTTGGTCAGCATTTGAGTTTGGGATACAGTGTGGGTAGAGTCTTTGGCCAGTTGAACGATCAGTCTATTTTCAGTGTGCCAGACAGTTTGGATTTGAACATTTTGGAGGACATCAAGTCTGTGAATGTGCGTGGATTGCAACAGAAATTTGGTTTGATGACCTATTTCAAGTTGGATTCTACGTATCACACGTTTGGTGCCAGTATGCAATTGTTTTCTGGCATGAACGGCGAGCAAACACGCCTTACGCGCACCATGGATTTGGTGGGAAGTTCTGTGTATGTGATCGATACCGTTTTGAATCAAACAACACCCAAGACGCCAGTGTCGTTGCCCAGTAGTTTTGGCATGGGCTATCAATTTCAATACAGACAGCGTTGGGGCTTGGCTTTGGACTACCGCCAGCAATCGTGGGGTGGATTGGATCCGATGTTTTTTGATGCGGGCAGAAAATACACTACACGCAAGGATTATGGCGTAACATTTACGTTGAATCCGAATGATTTCAAGCATCCGAGTCATAAGAAAATGCGCTGGCCTGTTCGGGTGGGTGGTGTGTTGTCGGAGACCCAATATTCGTTTGTGAATTCCAGTGGCACTGCAACGAACCAAATTGTGCAGCAGCGGGCATTTGTGGGATTTGGTATTCCCATTGTGCGCAGGTATTACGACAATACTGTGTTGAGCAGTGTGGTGCATTTGCAGATAGATTATATTCAGCGTGGGTTGGCCACAGATGGATTGGCGAAGGAACAATTCATCAATGTGAGTTTGGGCTTGCAGTTGGGCGATTTGTGGTTCCAACGTCGCAAATTTGATTGATGATGCGTTGGGGATCGCTCATAGCGTTGGTTGTAACGGCCTTGATGGCGTGCAGCGATGCGGGGAAATCAACCTACATCAAAAAGAAAAAAGACACTTTTGCTTCCAATGAGTATGCCGAAAAGGTGACCATTGAATATACCGATTCTGGACGATTGAGGGCCAGGGTTTTCAGTCCGATACTCACGGCAGTAAAATCGAAAAGAAACCCATATTTGTTGATGAAGAAGGGGTTGAAGGTAGATTTTTACGATAACAAGGGCGCTTTGGAGAGCTATATGACGGCCGAGTACGGGATCAGTTATATGGAAGACAAGAAGGTGGTTGTTCGCAGAAACGTGGAGATTTTGAATATCAAAGGGGAGACGTTGAACACGGAGGAGTTGATATGGGACCAGAAAACGGGGACGATTCGCACCGATAAATTTGTGAAGATCACCGGAGAGGATCAAATTACCACGGGCACAGGACTAATTAGTAATCAATCATTTACGGATTGGGAAATCATCAATTACGCAGGCACAATCAATTTACCCAATGATAAAAAACCACATCCTCGCCCTCTTATCTCTGGTCGCGGCCGCTATTAGCGGAACCGAATCTTTGTTACAATTTTACGCCACGGGGATATCATCGGGTCCTGGTTGGTTGATGTTGTTGGTGTTTGGGGGCAGTTTTTATTTTTACGTTCGCTTTAAGAAGGCGCGAAGAGACATGATGCAACAAGGCAAACGCTAAATCTTTATCTTCGCATTGCGTCATGAAAATTTCCATTGAATGGTTGAAATCGCTGTTGCCAACGGAGGCATCGGCCCAAGAGATATCGGATTTGTTGTCGGTTTCTGGACTTGAGGTAGAACATTTGGAGCCTTGGTTTAGTGCCGGCAATGGTTTAAGTGGGTTTGTGGTTGGGGAGGTGATGAGTTGTGTGCCTCATCCGAACGCGGATCGTTTGCGGGTGACCACGGTGAATGTGGGAGCTGAATCATTGTTACCGATTGTGTGTGGTGCGCCGAATGTGGCGACTGGACAGAAGGTGGTGGTTGCTTTGGTGGGGACGGAGATTGTGATGCCGGGCAAGGAGGCATTTGTGATTGGAAAGGCAAAAATTCGCGGAGAGGTTTCGGAGGGCATGATTTGCGCGGAAGACGAGTGTGGCATGGGTAGCGGTCATGATGGTATATTGGTATTGGATTCAACGGCGGCTGTGGGTATGCCTGCATCGGAGTATTTTGGCGTGGTGAGTGATACGGTGATAGAGATTGGTCTCACTGCGAATCGTGGGGATGCGGCATCGCATTTGGGTGTTGCCAATGATTTGGCGGCGTTGTTGGGGGTGCATTTTGAGCGGATTAAGTATAAGGATCAGCCTCAAGGCGGAGATGTGTGGAAGGGCAAGGCGAAAGGTTTGGATGTTGAGATTGCGGATGGTTTGTTGTGCGAAAGATACATTGCTGTGCGTGTTTAGGGGTTGGTGGTTGGTGAGAGTCCGGCATTTGTGAAGCATCGATTGCGTGCCATTGGCATCGAGCCAAGAAACAATGTGGTGGATGCAACAAATTATTTTTTACATCAAAATGGGCAGCCGGTTCACGCTTTCGATGCGGATCGGATTGTAGGAGATATTCAGGTGCGATTGGCAAAAGCTGGCGAAACTTTGGTTTTGTTGGATGGTAAATCCATTCAACTTCATGAGAGTGATGTGGTGATTGCTGATGGCAGTGGTGCCATTGCTTTGGCGGGTGTGATGGGCGGATTGTCTACGGCGGTAACTGCGGAAACCAAAAATGTTTTGGTTGAGGTGGCGCATTTTCATCCAACCTATGTGAGGAAGAGTGCCAAGAGACACAATTTACATACGGATGCTGGGTTTAGGTTTGAGCGTGGGATTGACAAGGCTCATCTGTTGAATACGGCAAGAATGGTGGCCGAGCATTTGGAGGATTATTGCGCGGGGCGATGGGTTGCGACATCGGAGGAATATTCAGTGGAATATGCAGAGAGAAAGATTGAATTGAGTGTTGCTCAGTTGTGTGCTTTTGCGGGCATGGAGATTCCGTCTGAAGAGGTAGTAAAGATTTTGGGTCATCTGGGATTTGGTGTTGAAGGGGGTGATACGGTTGATGGTATATGGGTGGCGGTTCCGAGTTGGAGAAATGATGTTGAGCATGTGGTGGATTTGTACGAGGAGGTGATGCGTATTTATGGGTACGATCGCGTGCCGATGGATGGCAAATTACAAGCTACTTTGGGAACGTTTGAGGGTATGAAGTTGAGGAAGTCTGAGAATGCGATGAGGCAATATTTGAGTGACCAAGGCATGTTAGAGGCGGCGACCAATTCGTTGCATCCGGCTGCGTGGTATCCTGAAAAGGAGGATTTGGTGCATTTGAGCAATCCGTTGAGCAGTGATATGGATGTGATGCGCGCTTCTATCATTCCGGGTTTGTTACAGTCTGTGGCTTATAATATCAATCGCAGGGCTGAGGGAGTACAGTTGTTTGAGTTGGGCAGGGTGTATCAGAAAACGGCCAAAGGATTCAGGGAAACGCCCACTTTGGCCATGGTGTTTTGGGGCAATGTAGCCACTGAAAGTTGGGAATCTGGTGCCAAGGCAATGGATTATTTTCATGTAAAGCGCTTGGTTCAAGGTGTTCTCAAACGCTTGGGTGGTAAGGGAGACGTGGATCAGATAGAGATATTTGCTGCACCCAAAGCATGGTTGAAAGCGGCGGATATACAATCGGTGGTTTGGTGTGTGGAGTTTGCTTGGCGCAAGCACATTGGCAACAAAGCTGAAACAATGAAGATGGTTGCTGCACCCAAGTTTCCGGGCATGCGCAGAGACTTGAGTTTGGTGGTAGAGAAATCTCTCAATTTTGCTTCATTAAAGGATGTGGTAAAGGGCGTAAAATTGCCTTTGTTGCAAGACGTAAGGGTGTTTGACGTGTTTGAGGGCAAACCATTGGATGCAAATAAAAAAGCGGTTGCATTGAGTTTTCATTTTTTGAATGCAGAGGCTACACTTACCGATGTAGAGGTGGATGCTTGCATGCTCAAGCTGATGAAAGCTTTCGAGGCCGCCGGTGCAACGATCAGAAAATAGTTAAACAAAGGAAATTCAATCCAAACATTTGACAATGCCCATGGGGGAACAACATTCTGATCAACGCAGCAAAGTTGCCCTTCTGGCGAAAATTGTATCGATAATAACTTTTCCGGGGTTTGTTGCTGCGGCTGGTTTTTGGCTGTTGCGCGAGGGCGTGTATGTGTCTGAGGATTTATTGGGAGAAAATGTTGTTGTGGCTCATTTGCATTTTTCCGGGGCCCTGTTTGGCTATGTGTTGGTGCCTTTGTTCTTTGTGTTTTTTCTATTGTGGTTGAAGAAAATAGATAGTATTAAGATGCCACTTTTGGCCGATAGAAAGTGGGGTTTTTTGGGTGCGATTGTGGGTGCTCTTCAGGTTTTTGTAATGACTTGGGTGGATGCTCCTGAAAGGGCGGGGCGACAATTGAAATTGTTGTCGAAACAGCTCGACGCATCTACGATGAGTACTTTGCGGGATCTTTACTCGTCCCGAGTTGATCAGAGAATTGTGTTGTTGGAAGAGGAAATACAAGCATATACTTTGGTTGTATTGGTGGGTTTGTTATTGATGTATGTTTTTGTTTTGTTGAATCGAAAATTGTCGATCCATATGTGCGCAGCCGCCACTACAGTTGCACAATCGTTTATTGGAATGTTTCATCTTTACGATAGAATCCCGGAGGAAGAACAGTTTGTAAAGTCATTTGGCATGCCTTGGGGCGGATGGGGTAATGATTGGGAATTTCCATTGGTATTGGCTTTTGTTTTGTTTGGGGGCGGTTTATTGGGTTTGATTTATTGGGCTAGGCGGAAAGAAAAAGCCCATTCACATGGAGAGTTGTTGGGAGGCCTCTTGTTGGGCTTTGGTGTCCCATTGTTGGGGTTATTGTTCTGATCAGTTATTTGCAGATATGTTCTATTTTCGCAGTATGGAACTGACCAGTGTAATATATGAGAAGCGCGGTAGTGTGGCTTATATCACCTTGAACCGTCCGGATGTGTTTAACGCTTTCGACGAATCGCAGAGTTATGATTTACAGGCGGCGTTGAAAGAGGCTGGCAAGGACGCTGAGGTGAGGGTTTTGGTGTTGTCGGGTGCGGGCAAGGCATTTTGTAGTGGTCAGGACTTGAAGGCGATTGCGGGTTCCAAGAACCGATCTTTGAGCGATTCATTGTACAAGCGATATAATCCAATCATAAAGGCGATGCGTGAGATGCCAAAGCCCATTATCGGGAGAATCAATGGCGTGGCGGCGGGTGCGGGTGCATCGTTGGCATTGGCTTGTGATTTCATCATTGCTGTAGATACCGCTTCCTTTATAGAGGTATTTGTGAATGTGGGTTTGGTGCCAGATTCAGGGTCATCCTACTTTTTACCCAAGGCGATTTCACCGGCTCGTGCTTTTGAGATGGCCACGATGGCACCAAAGGTGAGTGCTGAAAAAGCGATGGAATGGGGCTTGATCAATCGGGTTGTATCGGCTGAGGTGTTGGATGAAGAAGTGAGCAAGGTGGCTGATTATTATGCTAATGCACCCACGATGGCCATTGGCATGATCAAAAAGATGTTGAACAAGGCCGGACATTCGGATTTACAAACGATGTTGCAATATGAGGCATACTGTCAGGAAATTGCCGGTAGGTCTAACGATTACCGTGAGGGGGTTACTGCTTTCAACGAAAAGCGCAAGCCTGCGTTCAAGGGAAATTGATTGTTTGTTGATTTTACCCGATGGATTTGATTCCTAAGAGGGTCAAAGAATTGTCAGTTTTGTGGTTTCGATTTGATTTTGCTGTAATTTGCAATTGTATGTGTATTCCTCGTTTTGGCATGGGTAGAAAAAAGGCATTTTTAATTGCGGTGCTTGGATTGTTGCAGGTGACTGTTGCGATGGCACAAAACAAGCCAAACAATATGGGTGGTGCAGAGGGAGGCAACGTAAATACGCAGTTGATGCAGGAAGAACCTTGTGGTTTTAACCAAGTTTTGAAGCAGTTGGAGCAGCAGTATCCTGGTTTCAAGGCGTCGTTCGATGCACAGACCCAGCGAGCGCTGCAGTTGGATGCTCAAAAGCAGGCTGCGCATGCGTTATCGAACAGAAAAAAGAAGGTCAGTGACACCCTTTATTACTACGATACGGTTTATACCATTCCGGTGGTGTTTCATGTGATTTACAATGTGGCGAATGAGAATTTGCATGATTCGTTGATCATTTCGCAGTTGGCGGTGTTGAACCGCGATTTCAATCGTTTGAATGCGGATACGGTAAAAACCCGGTCCATTTTTAAGTCGCGCGCGGGATCAGCTAGAATACAGTTTGAGTTTGCGAAGGTGGACCCCAATGGGGTGGCTACCAATGGGATAGTGAGAAAGACCACTACACGCACTACTTTTGGTTCAACGGGTGGTGGCATACAGGATTTGATGAAGGCGACGGCGACGGGTGGTAATGATCCTTGGGACCCTACAAAATATTTGAATATTTGGGTGTGTGATTTGAGCGTGAACAACCAAGATGCTTTGTTGGGGTATGCTTATCCGCCTTACGGACATCCTTCATGGACCAGTGGTTCTTGGGTGGCAGATAGTAAACAAGGTGTGGTTTTGCATTACAAAGTAGTAGGGCGGAACAATCCAAGGGCAACCGGGGCGATTGCATCGGCGAACATGGGCAGATGTGCTGTGCATGAAGTAGGTCATTTTTTTGGTTTGCGACATATATGGGCTGATGACCAATTTTCTGGGAACAGATGTGCGGTGGATGATTATATCGACGATACCCCATTGCAGGGCATAGGTGCAGGGTTTACTTGTAATTTGGGTGGGAATACTTGTATTGAGCCTAAAAACGATCTACCTGATATGTTTGAAAACTACATGGACTATTCCACTGAGGCGTGTCAGAACATTTTTACTCGCCGGCAGGTTCAAATGATGCGCACATCGATCACAGATTTCAGGACGGAGTTGCCCATTAAGCGGGAAATTATTACTCGGATGCGTGTATTTGACACAGTGGTGTATGATGAGGTGTTGATTTATCCGGTGGACCAGCGCACAGAAGTGGTTGTGGAGGTTAGGAATGAAGACATTTTGGACCGTGTGGAGGTACAGTTTTTTGATTTGTTGGGTCAGCGCATGACGGATGTTGTGGCTTTGAAAAACAATGAAACTCGATTCAACACAGAGACATGGGCAACAGGCTACTATGTGGCCATTTTGCAAAAGGCGGGGGATGGCAAGGTCATCCGCAAGCAAAAATTATTCGTGGACTGATTTGAAGAGATCTAAACTGACCATTTTTTTGTAAATTCCTACCTATTGTTGGCAAGCAAAGGACCACATTGCGTTGTATTTCTGCAGTTTGTGCGAACTTTGCGTAGAAATGCCAACGTGGGCGGAAATATGGGTTGTGCGATTTTTGGGTCGCAAGTATCTACCAACTTGGTTGGTGCTGTTGATTGATTTATCGTTGGTTACGATATCCTATTTTACTTCACAATTGCTAATTACCAATTTTGATCTTGATAAATTGGCGTCATTTAATTCTCTTCAAGAATTTCTTCTTCTAAATGCTTGTTATGGAATTTCTTTTGTTGTTTTTCGAACAAATATTGGTGCGTTTAGACATACAGGAGTAAGGGACTTATTGAGGTTGGGCGAAGCATCTATTTTGGCTGCAATTAGTATCTTAATATTTAGCAGATTTGCGAACTATCTCGGAGTTTTTGATACAAAAACATTGACGTTCAACTTGATAATTTTGCAGTCAGTGTCATTTTTAATGTCAGTAACTGGAATTAGGTTGTTCGTAAAGTTGGTTTACTCCCGATATATATTAAATCCTACAAGTAAAAAAAGTCAAGGCGTATTGATTTATGGGGCGGGCACTACGGGTGTAACGGTTAGAAATGCAATAAAGAACGATCGTTCTGCTCACAGAGATGTTGTTGGGTTTATCGATGATAATCCGAAGTTACAGGGTAAATCGATAGATGGAATTAAGGTGTACTCTAGAGAAAAAGCATTTGAAGCAGATTTTTTAGAGTCTAACAAAGTGATTGAAGTGATTTGGTCCATCCAAATCATTAAAGGTGAGAGTTTTTACTTTGCAGGTGATCGATGCATTGAAAATAATATTCAATTTCATAGGGTTCCAAATATCAAAGAATGGATTGGTGGAAACTTGTCGAGCAAACAGATAAAGAGGGTAAAGATTGAGGATTTGTTGAATCGGACAGTGATTTCATTGGAAAATAGCAAATTACAATCTTTGATAATGGACAAGGTTGTTCTTGTTACTGGTGCTGCAGGTTCCATAGGGTCCGAATTGTGCAGGCAGATTTTGTTCTATAGGCCCAAGTATTTGGTTTTGTTTGATCATGCCGAAACACCAATGAATGATTTGCTTTTGGAATTAAGGTCTATGCCTGAATTTGAGAACAATGTGGTGTGTGCGATGGGGGATGTCACGCGTGAGAATCGTGTTAGAGAGATTTTTGGTGCCTATAATCCTCAAATAGTTTTTCATGCTGCTGCTTACAAACACGTCCCAATGATGGAGGTGAATGCGAAGGAAGCGGTTAAGGTGAATATTGAGGGAACACGCATTGTAGCGACTACGGCCATAGACAATCAAGTTGAGAAGTTTGTTTTGATCTCAACGGACAAAGCGGTTAACCCAACCAATGTAATGGGAGCAACCAAAAGAGCGGCAGAAATATTGGTTCAGAGTATTTCCAAAAGAGGAAAAACCGAGTTTATTACAACGCGCTTTGGGAATGTTTTAGGTTCCAATGGTTCTGTAATTCCATTGTTTCACAAGCAGATTGAGAATCGACAGCCTTTGACGGTAACTCACCGCGATGTCATCAGATATTTTATGACGATCCCAGAGGCTTGTCAGTTGGTTTTTGAAGCAGCAACCATGGGTAATGGCGGAGAAATTTTTGTATTTGATATGGGAGAGCCTGTGCGAATTTATGATCTTGCCGAGAAGATGATTCGTTTGAGTGGCCTTACATTGAATAGAGATATTAGCATTCTTGAAACGGGTTTAAGGCCGGGTGAGAAATTGTATGAAGAGTTACTTTCAGATGCTGAAACCACATTGCCAACCCACCATCCCAAAATAATGGTGGCGCAAGTTTCTACTCCACCGGAGGATGTGTCTGGGTCTTTGTTCACATCGTTGTTTTATGCTTGTAACAATGGAAAAACAGACATAGAAATTGTTACTACATTGAAAGAGTTAATTCCCGAGTATATCAGTCAGAACAGTGCGTTTTCTGAACTGGATAAATAATTAAATCTCTTTTCTCAAACGAGCAACAGGGATGCCGAGTTGTTCGCGGTATTTGGCTACGGTTCTGCGGGCGATGTTGTATCCTTTTTCCTTTAGCAAGTCCATGAGCGCTTCGTCTGTGAGAGGTTTGATTTTGTCTTCCTGACCGATGGCATCTCCAAGGATTTTTTTGATTTCACGGTTGCTGACTTCTTCGCCTTCTTCATTGGTTAAGCCTTCGGAGAAGAAAAATTTCAAAGGAAAAATGCCAAAATCTGTTTCCACGTATTTGCTATTGGCCACCCTTGAAATGGTTGAAATGTCCAATTCTACCTGTGTGGCAATGTCTTTGAGAATCATGGGTCTGAGTTTGGTTTCATCGCCACCTTCAATGAAAAACTCTCTTTGCCTTTGAACAATGGCTTGCATGGTTTTCATGAGGGTGTTTTGACGTTGTTTTACGCTATCAATAAACCACTTGGCGCCATCAACCTTTTGTTTGATGTATTGTACCGCGTCGCGGAGCTGTTTTTCTTTGTGAGCACTGGATTCGTAGGCCTTTAGTGTTTCAACGTAAGAGGCGCTGAGCCTGAGTTCTGGGGCGTTTCGGCCATTGAGTCGCACCTGTAAAACACCATCGTCGTTGGCTACAGAGAAATCCGGCACGATGTATTGGGTTTTTACGTGCACGCTGCCGTTCTCCCCCGGTTTGGGGTTGAGCTTTAAGATTTCATTCATGGCCGCCTTGAGCTGCTCATCGTTGATCTTTAAACTCTTTTTAATTTTATCGTAATGTTTCTTGGTGAACGCATCAAACTGCTCACTCAGCAATTTTTCCGCAATGTCTATGGCGGGATTGTCTCCGTAATCTTTTTTGTAGAGTTGCAGCAATAGACATTCTTGTAGGTCGCGTGCGGCAATTCCTGGCGGGTCGAAGTTCTGAATTTTGATTAACAGTCGTTCTAACTTGGCTTCTGTGGTGATGATGTTCTCATTGAAGGCGAGGTCATTGACGATGCTCCTGAGTTCTCTTCGGAGGTAACCATCATCTTCGATACTGCCAATGAGGTGGTAGACCAATTCGAGTTCTTGGTCTTCGAAGATGGCCCTGGCCTGTTCGTAGAGGTATTCGTGGAAGGTGCTTTGCGCCGCCATGGGCATGTCGCGCTGTTCTTCGTTGTTATAATCTTCACCCATGCGAAAACTGCCAAAATCGTCATCGCCACCGGCTCTGAGGAGCTCGTCTACGTTGATGTCGTGACTGTATTCATCGAAATCATTGTTTACATTGAGGTCTTCTGCATCGTAACTTTCTTTGTTTTCGTCGGTTTTCTCTTTGCTGATTTCGTTGTTTCTTTCATCGCCACCGCGGTAGTCGATGCCATCATCCACGCCTTCGAGGTTTTCCAATGCGGGATTGTCGAGCAGCTCTTGACTCACCTTTTCCTCAAAATCTTGGGTGTTGAGCTGCAGCAGCTTGATGAACTGAATCTGCTGGGGACTCAGTTTTTGCAGAAACTTTTGCGATAACTCTTGTTTGAGGGCCATATCACAAATATAGTCGAGTTGCGCTTAATAACAAATATCGTGCCAAAAATTTTAAACCCTTTTCTTATCTTTGTAGGGGAAGTCATTTTTTCCTTTCACAGAACTACGTCAAACATGAGCACAAAAGATTTTACCACAGCATCGCCAAGCATTGAACATTTGCAGAAACACATCCAAGAAACGGTAACGTTGCGGGGTTGGGTTGCGAATAAGCGGGAGGGTAAGGGAATCGTTTTTATCATCTTGCGGGATGGCACTGGATTTTGTCAGTGTGTAGTAACCGCTGAAACTTCTAGTGAGTTGGATTTGGCCGCGGCGCAATCTGTGAGTTTGGAAACAAGTGTGATTTTGAAGGGTGTGGTGAAGGCCGATGAGAAACAGGTTGGTGGGGTGGAATTGCAGGTGACTTCGGTAGAAGTTGTGGGTGTTTCAGAGAACTATCCGATTGCCAAAAAAGAGCATGGTATTGAATTTTTGATGGACCAGCGCCATTTGTGGTTGCGCAGTACCCGTCAATGGGCGATCATGCGCATCCGTAACACCATCATCTTTGCGATACATGAATACTTTCAGGGACAGGGCTTTGTGCAGATGGATGCCCCTATTTTCACGGGCAACGCTTGTGAAGGCACAAGCACTTTGTTTGAAACCGATTTTTACGGAGAGCCCGCATTTTTGAGTCAGAGCGGCCAGTTGTACGGCGAGGCGATGGCGATGGCGATGGGCAAGATATATACGTTTGGACCTACTTTTAGGGCTGAAAAATCGAAGACGCGCAGGCATTTATCAGAATTTTGGATGATTGAGCCAGAGATGGCTTTTTACGATATTTTCCAAAACATGGATTGCATAGAAGGATTTTTGCAGCATGTGGTGGGCAAGGTTTTGGAGAAATGTGAGCACGAATTGGAAACGATAGGTAGAGATGTCGCAGTATTGAAGAGCAGTTTGGGTGAGTTTCCGCGAATGACCTACGATCAGGCGGTGCGGATCATCAAGGGTGAAGAGGACGTGAATGGTGTGAACAGTATCAAGAGTTTGGAGGATGAGCTATCGCGATGCGAAGGTTTGTTGGCTTCCATTGAAGCAGAGATTGCGGAGCGTGAGGCCAAGGTGGCCACACCGGGGATGAAGAAGGGTGAGATCAATTTCCACCAAACCAAGATTACTCAATTGAAGCAGGAGAAGGGTGATGTGGAGGAGGATTTGAGGAACATTCCAACTTGGATCGCGAGTGCGAAGAATTTCGAATATGGTGATGATTTTGGGGGATCCGACGAGACGGTATTGACTAGGTTGTTTGACCGTCCGGTGATGGTGTACGACTGGCCGCACGAGGTGAAGGCTTTTTATTTGAAGCGGAATCCTGAGGATTCGAGATTTGCTAGGGGTGTGGATGTATTGGCACCGGAGGGATACGGAGAGATTGTGGGCGGTGGCGAGCGTGAAACGGATGTGAATCTATTGACCGCAAAAATTGTGGAGCACCAGTTGCCGATGGAGGATTTTGAATGGTATTTGGATTTGCGCAGATATGGATCTGTACCACACGCTGGATTTGGTTTGGGATTGGAGCGTTTGGTGACATGGGTTTGTAAATTGAAGCATGTACGGGAAAGCATTCCCTTTCCGAGGATGTATGGCAGATTGAAGCCCTAGTTGGTGTAAGTTTGGACACTTTTGGGGTGTGTTTGTGGGCCAATCAAGCATTTTTGGAGTGTTTTTTTAGTTATCAAGTATTTGATTATTATGCAATTAGTAAAATTTTTTGCGTTTTCCACACTTTGTTAACATTTAAACAAACTTGTTGGTATATTTGTGGTCCTTATGAGCACATCTACACGACAATTGATCTTACAACGTTGCTTTGAAGCCATTCAATCGAAGGGTTTTGAGACTTTGCGAACAGACAAAGAAATTGCCCGTTTGAAAATCACCAAAGGTGCCTTTTACCATTACTTTCCGAATAAATCGGAATTGGGGTATGCGGTGGTTGATGAGGTGATGTTGCCTTTTTACGAGCAAAAATGGGCGAGTTTGGCCAACATAGAAACAGGTGTTGCGGATGCTTTGATTGCGGCATTGGAACATGAAAAAACTAAAGCCACAGAAACGAGCATCAAACGTGGAGATGTATTAACCAATATGATTTTGGAGATGAGTCATTCTGATGATTTGTTTCGCCAGAAACTCGAAGTGGTAAATGAGGTGCAAGTAAAAATTATTCAGAAGGCCATCATGGCTGGAAGGATTGCTGGGGAATTGAAGAATCAAACGGATGCACGCTCAATGGCCTTGTTTATTGTGGGTCAGTTGATGGGCTGCTATACCATTTCGAAGGTTCGCGCTTCCAAAGAAACATTTGTGAGCATGGTTGGAACACTTCAAAAGCAATTGAAAGACACTTTGGTTGTTGATGCTGCGCCATCAAAAATCACCGATGTGGTAAGTTCTAGCAGTGCCAATTCTTCTGTAAGTAATCCTGTAAACAACGTATCTATGAACGGTAATTCATTTGCAAGAATTGAGGAGAAGTCAGAAGAAAAATCAAAAGGCGGTTGGTTTTCACGCAACCGTTAATCAAACAGGATTCAAGGATGCTGTGGGTGTTGTTAGTTGCTCCCTGCGGTGAAATCCAAGAAACAAATAGCTCAATAAAAAAGGGCTTCCGTGAGGAAGCCCTTTTTGTTTATCAGGGGTTGTGAAAATTATTTCACGATTGTCATTTCATCGATCAGGTGCTTGGCGCCGCCCAATTTTTCAACGATGAACAAGGTGTAGCGAACATCCAAACTGATGGTGCGCTGTACTTTGGGTAAGAACGCGAAATCAGAACTGATTGCTTCCCAGTTACCATCGAACGCAGTACCGATCAATTCACCTTTGGCGTTCATCACAGGACTTCCGCTGTTACCACCGGTAATGTCGTTGTCACTCAAGAAGCAAGTGTGCAACTCACCGTCTTTATCGGCATATTGACCATAGTCTTTCGCGCGAATCAATGCCAACAAAGGCTGTGGGGCGTCGAATTCAAAATCCGCTGCTTTGTATTTTTCCAAAATGCCTTTGGCTGTGGTGAAGTAGGCATAGCTTACCGCATCGCGGGCATCGTAGGCCTTCACGGTGCCGTATGTTAAACGCATGGTTCCGTTTGCATCAGGGGCCATGGCTTGTCCGCTGGGCAACATTTCCATTTGGGCCGACAAGAACAATCTGTTGGCGCGATCCAATTTGCTGTTGATGCCATCGTACACGGGTTTTAGATCTACGCGCAATTTGTTGAGGTAGCCTTGGGTGATTTTGTAAAGCACATCGCCTTCCAATTTGCTGGCAGAGGGTTTGCCCAAGAATTTGGCCATGCGCTCTTTGTTGGTGAATATGGATTTGGCGAAAATGGCTTCGGCCACTGCGGTGTAGTTTTTCTTGTATTTCAATACCATC
>JAIYBO010000213.1 GCA_027488495.1 Bacteroidota bacterium
CAGGTAGAATTAGATATTTCAACCATTTCAAGGGTGGCCAATAGCAAATACGTGGAAACAGATTTTGGCATTTTCCCATTGAAATTTTTCTTCTCCGAAGGATTAACCAATGAAGAAGGCGAAGAAGTCAGCAACCGTGAAATCAAAAAAATCCTCGGTGATGCCATCGGTCAGGAAGACAAGGTAAAACCCCTCACAGACGAAGCGCTCATGGATTTGCTAAAGGAAAAAGGATACAACATCGCCCGCAGAACCGTGGCCAAATACCGCGAACAACTCGGCATCCCTGTTGCTCGTTTGAGAAAAGAGATTTAAAACCTTAACTGAAAAATTTTATACAAATATTTAGCAATTACGAATAACCAATTGCTGAATATTCCATGAGATTTTAAAATCTCCAAGTCCTCCTTGTTGTGCTTAATCATTGATTTTAATCCACCTGTGCTGGCGCCGCCTTGCTGCATATTAACCATTGGCATTGGCAAGTATTGGAAGTTGTATTTTGTGAACCAAAAAAAGCGCAGTAACCAATCAAAATCGGCACTGATTCTATAATTTTCATTAAATCCACCCACAGTTTCGTACACACTTTTTCTTGCGTAAACAGTGGGGTGGGCTGGCTGTAAAGCAAATCGCATCATCCAGGTTTTAAAAAACTTGCTCCTGTAATTTCGAGTGACCTTGCCAACGTTTTCTGAATCAAAAAAAGATAAGTCACCATAAACCAAGTCACATGTTTTGTCTTTTTCAAATACACTTGCCAATTGCAAAACCACATTTTCATTTGCCAAAAAATCGTCTGAATGTATAAAACCAACAACGTCCCCCGTGGCCAACTGTAGTCCTTTGTTCAATGCCGAATAAATACCCCCATCGGGCTCTGAAATCAACTTAGAAATTCTACCATCGTTGTATGTCTGAAGAATGTCCACTGTGCCGTCTGTACTGCCTCCATCGACTACGATATACTCAATCTCTTGGTACGTTTGCTTCAGTACGCTTTCTATTGCTCTCTCAATAGTTTTTTTCCGATTGTAAACAACGGTAATTATGGATACTTTTAAACTTGGCATTAATTGCATTGAATGTGATTGTTTTTTATCCAATGGCCCAAGGTCGAAAGCAACCAAACTTTATACCAGCTGGGGTTTTCTTCCCCAATTTGGGTTTTCCTCAAATCTGCAACAATGGCAGACAAACTTGGAATTTCAGCAACAACCGCTAAACCTTCATCAACCAATGATTTCAAGTCTTGATTTACCCATCGTTTCCAAGGAAAAACAAATCCCATTTTTTTTCGATCCCAAATTTCTCTGGGCAAATCATCGCCCATCGCATCAATCAAAAGCCTTTTACCCGGCTGAATAGGCTTCCATTGATCTGGCAAACCCATAACAAAGTCTGTGAGTTTGTGATCCAAAAAAGGAACCCTGACCTCCAAGGAATGCGCCATGCTCATTTGGTCTGTGTCACGAAGCAAAACTGGCTTCATATATCGTTCCACCTCTTCATTTCCTATCCAGGCAAACAAATGATTTTTTTCTAGCTCAAAAGACCATAAGGCATCCACACTCACATCTATGCCATACTTGGCCAATTCGCCCTTTGAAAATAACTGTCGGAACAATTCATACCCACTCGCAACGTCCACCCTTTCCAGCGCCAATATTTCCCGCATTTTCCCCTTTAAAAAAGGCAAACTGCGCAAACTCATGGGCAACATTTCCCACAGCTGCAAAAGGCCCATGCCACGCAACTTCTGAATTTGACTCAATCGTTTAAACACGTCATATCCTGCAAAAACCTCATCTCCGCCCAAACCACTCAACGCCATTTTTATTCCCGCCGCCCGAGTGTATTTACTCACAACATAAGTGTTTACACCGTCTGCACTGGGGTGATCTATGGCCTCAAGGGCAGGTACTACCTCGTCCAAAAAGGCCGATGGTTGAATCAAAATATTCTGATGGTCTGTTCGATACTTTTTCGCCACCATCTCAGCATAACGCAATTCGGAAAATTCCGATTCATCGAAATGTATATGAAAAGTTTTTACCGGATTGGTTAGATGCTTTGACATCACCGCTACAACAGAAGATGAATCAATACCTCCAGACAAAAACGCTCCAAAATCCACATCCGCTATCAATCTTTTTTGCACCGCCTTGTCAAACAACTCTCGGGTTTTCTTTACCGCTTGATCATAGTTACCCACTTGGTGTTCTCGACCCATTTCCTCTTTCCTGCTGTAATATCGCTTCGTTTCCCAAAGAATGGTCTTGGAATTAGACAGACCAACAACAGCAAAACAGCCTGCTTCTAGTTGATACACCCCGTGAATCAATGTGAATGGATCAAAAACCGTTTGGTATTGTACATACTGCGATAATTTTGCATGATTCAACTTGGGTGTAAACAAACCCGAAGCAATCACCGAACGAATTTCAGAGGAAAACACCAATACAGAATCCGACTTCCAAAAATACAATGGCTTTTTCCCAAACCTATCCCTGGCCAAAAACAACTGCTGCAAATCCTTATCCCAAATGGCGATAGCAAACATCCCTTCCAACAATTCCAACATCGCACTCCCCATTTTTTTGTAAAGTGCCAGCAGAACTTCGGTATCCGTTAAACTCTTAAAGTCATAGTCAGATACAATTGCCTTCAACTTTTGAAAATTGTAAATTTCCCCGTTAAAAACAATAATAAATCGTCCGCAACCACTGTGCATCGGTTGATTACCACGTGGATCCAAATCGATGATAGAAAGGCGTCTATGACCCAACAAAATAGGCCCATCCGCAAAAACCCCATCTGCATCAGGCCCCCGATGTGCCATTTTTGAATTCATGTTTGCCAATGCACCCCTCATCGAAGACAGGTCGTCAACACCAAAGATTCCATTAATACCACACATCACTGCAAAAGTAGTTCAACCCAGATTTAATACAGAGAGATTCAACCAAATTTTGAGACGCTTCATAAACGAACAATGGCGATTAACAAAGTTTTGAGGTCTTCCTTAACTTTGTGAGGTAATATTGAATAGAATTTCTATCAGCAGATCACTTTTTGTATTGATTTACATATGACATTTACCAACCTCATCCTTTTACTCGCATTCGCTTTGATTTCTGCCGCGGGTTTATTGGCGATGTTCAAATTGTCGTTCAAATACAGATGGTTTGACGTACCCGTAGAAAGATCTTCCCACACCCGAATAGTTCCCAGAACCGCCGGAATTTCCATCGCTTTATTGGCCATCCTTTCATTGGTTTTTTGGGGTCCTGATGATTTTCAATCCCCCATTATTTATTTCTCTTTCATCACCTTTTTCATCATTGGAATCTACGACGATATAAAGCACGTCAAAGCGTCCTCAAAATTTTGGGCCCAACTCATCATCGCGGCGTCTATTTCGATATTTTTACCCAACTTCAGAATTGATAATTTTTACGGTGTTTTAGGGGTGCATGCAATTGGTGAAATCTTCTCCATATCCTTTACAACCTTCGTTTTTGTAGTGGTAATCAATGCCTATAATCTTATCGATGGCGTAGATGGATTGGCGGCCTCCTTTTCCGTTTTTGCGATTTATTTAATTGGCCTTTGTTTTAAAGACATTAACCTCAATGTTTTTCAATTTTGTCATTTACTCATTGCCATTTTATTGCCATTTTTCTTCATCAATTTTAGTAAAAAATACAAAATGTTTTTGGGCGATACCGGATCCCTTTTTCTAGGAACCACAATCATTTTGTTCGTTGGCTACATGTTGAATTCAAACAATGCTGTGCACGTGCCTTGTGACATGAACAGAGCCCTGTATGCACTGGTTGCATTGTGCTATCCTTTGCTCGATACACTCCGTGTTTTTACTTTAAGACTGACTAGAGGACAGTCTCCATTTCAAGCCGACAAAAGTCATTTACATCATAAATTGTTGGGGTTGGGCTTTAATCACTTCACTACAACTGCATCTTTGCTTACATTCAACATCATCATTTATTTAATAAATTGTAGCTTGCTCAACCAAGTAGATGTGAACGCAGTACTTGTTGCAGATTTTATGCTGATTGGACTTTTCTTCATCGGTGGGCTTTGGTATACCCGTTTGAAAAAATCAGTCCACAAATAATTTTTGCTTTCGGATAACCTTGCCATCCTCTGCCTTTCGCAAAATGGCCACATAGTAGCCTGTTGCCCATGTCTCTGTGTTGAATCGAGTTTCATTGTTTTTTAAAGCCACAACATCCGTCATGCGCTGACCCAACAAATCAAAAAACTGTACCTCCACACGGTCCAAAATGTCTTCATTCCTAACCTCCACAACCACTTCTGTGCGCTGATCCACCGGATAAATTAATACCTCGTCATACACCACTGTGTCAAATACACGCATCCGAGTAATAATTTCCCGCTTAATGGGCAACTCCGTCCTGAAATCTGTGATCGATGTGCGCATCATTTGAACCTGCCGGCGAGTAAAAA
>JAIYBO010000242.1 GCA_027488495.1 Bacteroidota bacterium
GTGATTTTGAAAGGTTTGAATCCAGAGACACAAGTTAAATTGGTGTCGCAAACAGCCAATACCAACGTTTGGATGTTGCCAAGTCAGATCGAATCAGTCATTGATACATTGGGTTTGGGGCCGCAGCGATATGTGCTGGGCGATTGGGTAGAGCGCGTAAGAATACTTCAACAAGAACAGGGTGTGGGCTCACTGTGTGCCATGGTATTCAGCGATGCTCAAAAATCATTCATGGTGGGCGGTTTGCAAAAAACGCAAAACGAAAACATTGATTGGCGATTTGTGCAAATGGATCTCCAAAGCGATGAGCTTGTGGGTGGCAATTTGAGTTTGGATACGGCTTGGTATATTTCTCAATTCAATGCAAATTCCAATGGCGCGGTTGTGTTGAAGGCCCGTGTAACTCATCGTGGTGGTGATGTTTCTCAAGCGAAACTACAACTCAAATTGGGTGAAAAAACCTTGTTTGCACAACAAAAAGCCATCGGTAAAGGCGAGTCTGTTGAATTTGAGGGCACTGTGAATCAGGCTGATATGGGACGGGGTTTGAGGTTGTTGTTGGGCGACGATGGTTTCAAGAGCGACAATGAATTGTTTTTGCATCCCATCAAGACTTGGAAGACACAGGTGGGGGTGATTGGTTCGAATTCTGCGGTGGATGCGTTGTTTCAAGCGCAGCCTTTGTTGGTGAAGCGCGCTTTGCGCTTGCCTTTGAATGTTCGTGATTTTGAGGCGCTCGCTGGTTTGGATGCGATCATTGTTATTGGGGATGTAAAATTGAGTGAGGCGGATTTGGTTGGTTTAAAGACCCGGGTAGAATCAGGATTGGTTTGTTTACAATTTGCTGATCAACCAAACAGGTCTTCCATGAAAACGGTTTTTGGCGATGTTTTACAGGGTGAGTGGAAATCCATCAATGAGCGAATTGCATTGCCAGGACTGAATCATCCTGTTTTTCAAGGGGCTTTTTCAGAAACATTGTCTGATAATACGCGATTGCCTGAAATCAGTGGCTCATTTCAACCCAAAGAAACTCCGAATGATGAGGTAGTTGTGCAAACAGAGGGTGGGGTGCCATTGCTCTTACAGCGAACCATGGAGAGCGGGGTACTGTGGATTTGGCTATCAGACTTGCAAAAAGGAAGTAGAAAATTGATGGAGTCTAGTTGGTTTTTGCCCATGTTTACCCAACTCATTGGCAGTAAAGCGGTCCAAGAAAAGCCCTTGTATGCCCATGTTTTTTCGAAACAATTGTTTCCGCTGCCGGGAAATATTCAGGTGGATGAGAGCGCCGCCAATTTGATTGGGAAAGGTGGACGATCGGTAGTAGAATTACAAACAAATGCCGAGCAACATACTTCCATGTATGTGGGTGAGGCCCCCAGTTTTTCCGGGGTGTATCGACTAGAATCGCCCAGAACTGGTGAAAGTTTGGATTTGGCCTTCAATTGGGCACGCAATGAGTCAATTTTGGAGACAGATCCAGCGTGGGAATCGCTCCTTTTAGCTGGTGGGATGCCCTGGAAAACGTCTTTGGGCGATGGGAAATCTTCAATTTTACAGAATGAACCTTTAAAGGTGCTTTGGCGCTTGTTTTTGTGGGGGGCTGCCTTTTTCTTCGCAGTAGAGGTATTGCTGCTCATCGCGAGAAAAAAAATCAATTCAAAAGACAAAGAAAAACATGAATAATACCACTTTGCTTCAAAACGTTAAGTTGTTTGATCCCAGTAGTGATTTGCACAATCAAACGGTTGAGATACTAGTAAAAAATGGATTGATTGAATCGGTGGGTGAGGGTTTGGGGATGGCTGCCGCGGAGGTGATTAATTGCGGAGGCGCATATGTTTCTGTGGGTTGGCTAGATGCATTTGGGTTTTGTCCAGACCCAGGAGAGCCTTGGAAAGAGAGTTTGCAATCGTATACGGAAGCGGCCCAAATGGGTGGATTTACTCAAGTGGCTGCCTTGTGCGGGACTTCGCCAAAATCGGACAATGAATCGGTGATTTCACAAGTGAAGCAGGTGGGTTCGTTGTTGAGGGCAGAAATTCTGCCTCTGGGGCATTCAAGTGTTGCCGGCGAAGCCAAGGAAATGGCAGAGGTCTTTGAGATGCATCGGGCGGGTGCTGTGGCGTTTACAGATGGTATTCATCACAGTGCTTCATTGGGTCTTAGAACCAAGTTGATGCAATATTGTGCTTCATTGGGACTGAAATATTTGCATTACCCTTTTCAGAAACAGTTGGCGCCAGACGGTAAAATTCACGAAGGTTTGGTGAACGCAACATTGGGTTTTAAAGGTATTCCATCGGTGAGTGAGACCGTTGAATTGTTGGCCGATATTGAGTTGGCGAAATATTTAAAATGCCCCTTGCACGTTTTGTGTGTGAGCAGTGCCGAGGGTGTGGATTTGATTCGGGCGGCAAAAAAAGACGGTGTTGACATTCATGCATCGGTGCCCGTGCTCAATTTGTTATATACCGATGAATGGCTCACCGGATTTGATGAGAACTTGAAGGTTTTGCCGCCTTTGCGTTCCAACATTGATCGTAAGGCATTGCTTTTGGGATTGTTGGATGGTACTTTGGACGCTGTGGTGAGCAATCATCACCCGGAGGACATCGAATCGAAAAAAGTGGAGTTTGATTATGCGGCTTGGGGCGCGGCGACCATTTCGCAAGTCTTTCATTTGATGTGTAAAGCATTTGAAAATGAGTTGCCAGAAAATTGGGTGCCTTTGTTGTACCGTGGAAGTCGGAATTTCTTGGGAATTCATCCGCGGAGTGTGGCGGCGGGAGAGCCGGCGGCATTGACCTTTTTTGAGCTCGGTGGGGAGTATCGCTTCGAGAAAACAAATCGGAGGTCAAGGGCATACAACGTACCTTTGACGGAGGACGTGCTCAAGGGTAGGGTGGTAGCCACCATGCGCAATGGCTGTTATATGATAAATCATGATGGATCGAATTAAATTGTTGGCGAACCGCGCATCTGTGTTTCACGGTGTGTTGGCTGGGGTGTTTATCTTCATGGCGAAGGTGGTTGTTTATGTGACTCAACATTGGGAATATCGGTTTTTGCCGGCATTTACATTTTTGTCGTTTTTGATCATTCTCGCAGCGATGGTGATGGGCGGTTTGGGCGATAAACGTCAGTTAGAAGGCCGACATTACAACTACAAAAGCGCTTTGATGAGTTGTTTTCGGGCGGTTTTGTTCGCGGTGTGTTTGGGTACGATGGCCGATACGGTGTTGTATTCTTTGATTGATACCAGTTTGGTGGAGCAAACCAAGTCTATCATGATTGAACAAATGCAAGTGAGTTTGGGACAGTCGAAATTTTTATCGAATGAAGACATGGACAAAGTGGTGAAGGGCATTCGCGAAGCAGAATTGGGTACGTTCTGGGGCTATTTATCAGGCCTTCCGGGTTTGATAGTGGGCAATATGTTGTTTGGATTGATTGTTGCGCGATTTTTAAGGGTAAAGAACGAGCAAGATTGGTTGAACGATTCAGAGGTGGTTTGAGGATTGTTTAGGTTAAAATATATTTATGATTAAAGCCATTTCATCTGCACAGAATCCTTGGTTGAAGGAGGTTTTGGCTTTGCAAGAGAAGAACAGGCATCGCAAGGCATTGGGGCGTTTCACGGTTGAGGGTCTGAACGAGGTACGCTTGGCGATGAAGGCGGGGCTCAACTTGATTCAGGTGGCGATCAATCCCAAAAAGATGGGTTGGGATCAGGTGATGGATAGTTTGGGTGTGAAGCAGTTTGGCGATAGGGTGGAGTTGCTGGAGTTGAATGACATTGTTTGGGCGAAGGTGGTTGTGAAGGAGAGTGGCTTGAACGTGTTGGGGGTGTTTGAATTGCCAAAGCAGCCGGCTGTTTGGGCGCCAAAAGACGGGGAATTTTACTTGATGGTAGAATCGGTTGAAAAGCCAGGTAATTTGGGCGCATTGCTTCGTTCTGCAGATTCTGCGGGCGCAAACGGGGTGGTTTTGTGCGATGAGCGGATCGACGGGTTTCATCCGCAAGTGATAAGGAATAGCGTGGGAACGGCTTTTACTGTGCCCCTGTTTGTAATGGATTCGGCGAAAGCATGGGAAATTATCGAACAGAATAAAGTAAAACTGTTTACCACTTTTATGGAAGATGCGGTGAGTGTGTGGGATGCTGATTTGAGTGGCACAGTGGCGATGATTGTGGGGACAGAGCATCAAGGGGTGTCGGATTTTTGGCGGGGTAAGGGTGTGAATGTGAACATTCCGATGTTTGGGACCGTGGATAGTTTGAACGTTTCGGTGGCGGCATCTTTGTTGATGTACGAGGCGAAAAGGCAAAGGAAATAATTCGCAGCGATGGTGAAGGTGCATGAGATTCAACAAATTGGTGTTTTGGGTGCGGGACGAAGTGCAGGATATTTAATCGAGTATTTGGGCGGGTATTGCCAATTGCATGGAAAAGCCTTGAAAGTGTATGATCAGCATTTTGATCGATTGAAAGGGTCTTTTGATGTGTTGGATTCAACAGAATTGTGCGAAGCGAATTTGGGCGATGCCGCGGTGTTGGATGCGGTGATCTCTGGTTTGCAATTGGTGGTGAGTGTTTTACCGCCCACCATGCACCTAGCAGTGGCCAAGGCTTGTTTGAAACACGGATGTCATTTGTTTACGGCTTCTTACACGTCTAGCGAAATGAAGTCATTGGGCGATGAGGCTGAGGCGAAGGGGTTGTTGTTTATGAATGAATTGGGCTTGGATCCAGGCATCGATCATTTGAGCGCGAGTAGGTTGTTTGAGCAGGTACATCAAAAGGGATTTGCGATAGAGAGTTTTGAAAGTCATTGTGGTGGATTGGTGGCAAGGGAAGATTGCGGAGAGAATCCATGGCAATATAAATTTACTTGGAATCCAACCAATGTGGTGTTGGCGGGCCAGGGTGGCGATAGTATTTGGCGGGAACAAGGCATTGAGCAGCATGTGGCGGGGATGAAGATTTTTGCCAGTGCCAAAGAGATTGAAGTGCCAGGGTTGGGTGTGTTTGATGTGTATCCCAATCGCAACAGTTTAACCTATGAAGCGTTGTATGGTTTGCAGGAGGCGAGTACCTTGCTGAGAGGTACGTTGCGACGTAAAGGCTATTGCGAAGCATGGAATGAGCTCGTTGAAATGGGTTTTACCAATTCAAGTGAATTGCTCAACATGGATTGTGCTGCGGCATGGTTTACCCACGTTTCTGGGTTTGCAGATACGGACGCTTGGTTGGCAGATTTGGCTGATCGCGGGAAATCTCATTTGTGCGGTTATATGTCGTTTTTGCGCTTGAATGAAGGCTTGGAAGGGTTAGAAGTTCATGGCAAAACGTCGGCACAGGTATTTGAGCAGATTTTATTGGATCGATGGGCATTGGGTTCAGACGATAAAGATGAAGTGGTTATGGTGCATCGTTTGGGATTGGTAGGGCAAAACGGGGAGAAGAAGGTGTGGTATTCGGTGCTACAGGTATTGGGCGAAGGGGGCGATCGCACGGCGATGGCTAAAACGGTGGGTTTGCCTTTGGCGATGGGTGTGGAAACATTTCTAGAGGGTGAATCTCAGGGGGTGGGTGCGGTTGTGCCGTTTGAAAAATCTTGGTATCA
>JAIYBO010000109.1 GCA_027488495.1 Bacteroidota bacterium
CCAGATTTGTCGCCCATTGCCATGCAAACAGGTTGTGTACCGTTGACCACCACATGGAACGTAACAGACAACCGCGGCATTCCATCCAATCAAATGGCTTACCGTTGGGATTTTGGAAATGGAGATACTTCAAACTTGCAAAACCCGTTGAATGTGATTTACCCCACACAGGGCAAGTACAACGTATCTGTTGTGGCCAACAACACTGCAGGTAACTGTAAAGATACTTCGGTAACCACTGTAGAGGCTTATCCAAACCCAGTGGCTATGTTCTACACAGATCCTACCAATACCACTGTGGCATTGCCTAAATTTAAGATGTACAATCAATCTACTGTAACAGCATCTCCTTTCAATCCTTCATTGAGATATCTGTGGGATTTTGGAGTGCCTACATTGGCTGATGATACTTCTACTGCTAAGAATACCCAATACTCATACGGTAAGGATACCGCTACATATCAAATCACATTGATTGTAACAACTGATAAAGGATGTAAAGACACTGCCTACAAAACAGTTCACATCGGTCCTGATATTATCGTGTTCATTCCAGATGTATTCACACCAGATCAAGCAGGTCCAAACAAGAACAACACTTTCAACGTTTCGGCTTTGAACTTCAAAACCTTCAGCATGTCGATCTACAACCGTTGGGGCGAGAAGTTGTACGAAACCAATGATATATTCAAAGGTTGGGATGGAAATGCAAATGGTGCAGAATGTATGCAAGGTGTGTATGTTTACCACGTAGAGGTAACATCACTTGAAGACAAAGTATATAAGTACGATGGAACCATTACTCTATTGAGATAAGAGTTAGCGAGTATACGACAACACATAAAAAGAAAAGGGCCGATGATTCGGCCCTTTTCTTTTTATATCTCATCATGAAATCAAATCATGGAACCACAAACCTCTTGGGTGAGAACATGGATCGATGATATAGCTATTAAACAAAAGATCTAGTATCCTCAATACATAAGGACCAAACCAAACATCAAACAGAAAAATTAATCGAAAGATTAAGCCAATATGCGAATGGCTTCGGCCAGCAATTGTTCCTTGTTGATAGGCACAACGCCAGTTTTTTCACAAACAAGACCACCAGCCAAGTTGCTCAATTCTGCCAAGGTCTTTGCATCGGTCTTGGCGCTCAAACACAATGCCGCCAAACAAACCACGGTATCACCAGCACCGCTAACATCTGCAATGGTGCGAATGTGGGCAGGGATGTGGTGTGAATCAGTTTTGGTTTTGATCACAACGCCTCTTTCACTCAAAGTCACCAATGTCATGTCGTTGTTTAAAGTACCCATCAATTGTTCAATGGCATCATTCACAGATTCCCTGTCGCTCATGTCATTTTCCAACTTCAAACCTTCTTTGATTTCTTTCAAATTGGGTTTAAACAAAGTCACCTGTTTGTATTCGAGGAAATTTGCCTTTTTGGGGTCAACCACGGTGGGGATTCCCTTTGCCAAGCATTTCTTGATCAGGGCTTGAATGTTCTTGCTATGAAGAACACCCTTGTTATAATCTTCGAAAATTACCACATCGCAATTCTCTAACTCCTCACTAAAACGTTGCTCCAACAAAAAGGTATCCACCACATCCAAGTCAGAGGTGATTTCATGGTCTATCCGCAACAACTGATGGTTGTTACCCAGTACGCGGGTTTTGTTTGTGGTTTTGCGCTTATCTGAATGAATCAACGCATTGCACGTTAACCCATTTTGTATCATGATATCCCGCAAGTCTTTCCCTTCCTTATCATGTCCTACAACGGTACAAAGTATGGGGGTTGCACCCATGGCTTTCACATTGAGGGCTACATTCCCAGCGCCGCCAAGTCTTTGATCGAAACCAGTTACATCCACCACTGGCACCGGCGCTTCAGGCGACACACGTTCCACCTTGCCAATGATGTAACTATCAATCATCACATCACCAACAATGAGTACGCGCTTTTTGGAAAAAGAGCTAAAGAGGGTTTGGATCTGGTTCATTGCTACAAAAATACGCCTCAGTCTTTGAGATTTCTAAACGCTTCGGCAATTCTTTCAGCCGCTTTCATCAATTGTTCTTCCGCCGCAGCATAACTCAAGCGAATGCAACTCGCATGTCCAAACGCTTCACCAGAAACCGCCGAAACATGTCCTTTATCGAGCAAATACAAACAAAGTTCATCGGCCGTATTCAATACAATGCCTTCGGGGGTTGTTTTTCCCAGGTAATGACTCACGTCTGGAAAGAGGTAAAAAGCGCCATCGGGCAGGTTGCAAGGCAGATTGGGTATCAGTGACAGCGCGGCATGAAATGCATTTCTTCGTTTTTCGAAAACATTTTTCATGTGCAGCACGGTATCTTGCGGACCTTCAAAAGCCGTTACGCTGGCCATTTGCGCCACCGAGTTTGCCCCGCTGGTCATCAAGCCTTGGATCTTGTCACAGGCAACCACCAATTCTTTCGGTCCGGCCAAATAACCCATACGCCAGCCTGTCATCGCATATCCTTTCGATAATCCATTGATCACCGCAATGCGCCCGCCCAATTCCGGATATTCAGCCAAGCTACAATGTTTCCCCGCGTAATTGATCTTCTCGTAAATCTCATCAGACAAAATGAATATGTTGGGGTGTTTCACCAATACGTCTTTCCAAGCTTTCAACTCTGTTTCATTCATTACGCTGCCACTGGGGTTACAGGGCGAAGAAAACAGCAGCATTTTGGTTTTCGGGGTGATATAAGAGGCCAACTTCTCGGCAGACACTTTGAAATCGTCTTCAACGCTGCTGGGGATCGATACGGGAATACCGCCCGCATATCGAATCATAGAAGGGTAGCTCACCCAAAAAGGCGCAGGAATCAACACCTCATCCCCCGGATTGATCAACGCAAGAATGGCATTCAGCAGCGAGTGCTTGGCACCATTGCTCACAATGATGTTTTCCGCCTGAAAATCCAACCCATTCTCTTGTTGCAACTTCTTGGCAATCGCACCCCTCAATTCAGGCAATCCAGAAACAGGGGGGTAGTGCGTATATCCGTTGGCCATGGCTTGCGTGGCCGCATTGCAAATGTTTTCTGGGGTATCGAAATCGGGTTCCCCAATGCTTAAATTGATGACATCAACACCGGTGGCTTTTAACTCGCGAGACCTTTTGGTCATAGCCAAGGTTTGACTCTCTACAATTTCCGACAATCGATCACTTAATGCTATCATTCTTAACAAAACTACCAATGTTTGGCAAAGGATTTACAAAGAATCTTGAATTGTTTATCGACACTCACCCCGATTTTGTGAACGATTGTACCATTTACTGATCACTATTGATATTTTTGTTTTGTGAAGATTTTGTTCGTGGCCAATCGCATGCCTTATCCTCCATATCGGGGCGATAAGTTGAAGATATTCAATCTGGCCCTCGAACTGTCGCAAAAACATGAATTACACCTCATTACCATTGCCGAAAATCAAGAAGACATCGCATCGGTTGAGTTGCTTTTAAACCCGCCTGCGCATTTTTTGAAAAGCCCTCAACAGCGCTTGTTTCATTCCATTACGTGGGAATATCGACCCAAATGGAAATCGGCCCTGTCCGCTGCATGGGGTTTGCTCACCCATAGGCCGGTTCAAGTGGCTTTTTTTAGGTCTAAACGATTCGCCAAAAGGTTGGATGACTTGTTGAAACAGCATCAGTTCGATGCCATTCACGTGCAACATTTGCGGATGTCGCAATACTTCGAAAATGGGGTTCCGCCCAATGCCATATTGGACTTGCCCGATGCCTTTAGTCTGTATTGGAAAAGAAGAATGGATGCCGCCCAAACCCCCTTGGATCAATGGTTTAGGAAGTTGGAGTTTCGCAGACTTTTGGCCTATGAAAAAAAGATGTTGCCGCAATTCAACCTGTCTTTGGTTTGCTCTTCCGAAGATCAAAGTTATTTGCAAGAACAGGGCATCAACAATGTGAAAGTTCTGCCAAATGGCGTGAACATCGCCTCCTTTTCTCCAAAAGGCGCCGAAGCCATTGTTCGAAACAGAATATTGTTCACCGGGAACATGGATTATGCCCCAAATGTGGATGCCGTTCAGTATTTCGTGAGCCACATATTGCCACTGGTTGTTGAAAAACATCCCGAAGTGGAATTTATCATAGCTGGGCAAAGACCCGTAAAATCGGTGCTTGATTTGGCCAGTGACCGAGTGAAAATCACCGGATTTATTGAGGATCTGTCTGAAGAATATGCCAAAGCCCACGTGGTGGTTTCACCGCTGCGCATCGGTGCGGGAACTCAAAACAAAGTCCTTGAAGCCCTGGCTATGAATCAAGCCGTGGTTTGCTCAAAAGTGGGGTTCGAAGGCCTTGGAATCCCCAACGGACAAGGTATCTTGATGGGTGAAGACGCCATCTCTTTCGCCAATGCCGTGATTGCCATTTTGGATTCCGAAGAACTTCGCAACAAAATGGGCTTGATGGGTGGGAATCATGTTCGACAAACATTCGCATGGAATGCAATTGCCAATCAATTGCTGAATTATTTTAACAATCAAAAATCATGAAACATATCAAATTTTCCTTGGTCTTGTCTACTTGTTTGGGTGTGATGGGATTGCAAGCGCAAAAAGCGAGCACAAAAGCAAATGCTGCGGGTGCATCCATGAACCCAAGTAAATCTGTGGTTGCAGACTCCTTGATCAAGCCCATTTTGGGTCAAGTGAATTTCCGAATGATCGGTCCAGCAACCACCAGCGGCAGAATCGTTGACATCGCGGTGAATCCCCTCAACAAAGCCGAGTATTACATCGCGGCGGCCTACGGCGGCGTTTGGAAAACCACCAACGGCGGAACCACTTACCAACCCATTTTTGATGGCTACGGAACCCAAAGCATTGGCTGTCTCGCCCTGGATCCCAAAAATCCCAACATCCTGTGGGTGGGCACCGGCGAAAACAACAACCAACGCAGCGTGGGCTACGGAAATGGTATTTACCGCAGTCTCGATGGCGGAAAGACCTTCGAAAACATGGGCCTGAAACTCTCAGAGCACATCGGCATGATCAAAATCGACCCAAGCAATTCCAACCGCATTTGGGTGGCTGTTTACGGTCCCGTTTGGAAAGAAGGCGGCGAACGTGGCCTGTACCTCACCGAAGATGGTGGCAAAACCTGGGTGCGCAATTTTCATGTTTCCGATAACACCGGTTGCAATGAAATATACCTCGATCCCAACATGCCAGGCACCATGTATGCGGCGTTTCATCAGCGCAGACGACATGAATGGACCTACTTGGGTGGTGGACCAGAATCGGCCCTTTACAAGAGCACAGACAACGGCAAAACGTGGCGCAAATTGGCTGGCGGACTCCCCAGCGGCGAACTCGGCAGAATTACCATTGGCGTATCGGCCCTGAAAGCTGGTTTGGTCTATGCGATGGTGGAGGCCGAGGAGGGAAAAGGGGGCATTTTTGTGAGTTACGATTACGGCGAAAGCTGGTCTAAGCAGAACCCATTCTTTACGGCCGGTAACTACTACCAAGAACTATTTGTGGATCCCACCAACCCCAACCGCATTTTTGTGATGGATGCCTACATGAAGGTGTCAGACGATGGCGGTAAAACCCTCAGAAACGCAGGCGAAGGCAATAAGCACGTAGACAATCACGTGATTTGGATCGATCCAACGCAATCTTCCCATTGGTTGGTTGGATGCGATGGCGGACTCTATGAAACGTTTGACAATGCCCAGCACTGGAACTACAAAGACAACATATCCATCACCCAGTTTTATCGCGCATCGGTAGACAACGCATCACCCTTTTACAACATTTACGGCGGTACCCAAGACAACAACACCTTGGGCGGTCCTTCCAAGAACAATTCAGCCAACGGTGTTAGCAACGACGATTGGTATGTGACCGTGGGTGGCGATGGTTTTAAGTCGCAGATCGACCCCACCAACCCCAACATCGTATACAGTCAATGGCAATACGGCGGTTTGGTTCGATACGATAAAGTCACCGGTGAAGCCGTGGATATTAAACCCACCATTGGCGTGTATGAAGCGCCTTTGCGTTGGAACTGGGATGCGCCTTTGATCATTTCTCGCAGCAACCCCAAAGTATTGTATTTTGC
>JAIYBO010000122.1 GCA_027488495.1 Bacteroidota bacterium
CTTCGTATGAAACCACATTGGGGCTTTCTTCATTACAACAAAGACAACGAATATCTTCAGCGCATCAATCCAGGCGAAACCTTTTTTGGCAATCAATTGTGGGGATTTAATACATTTACCTTGGGGAAATCTGATGATCAAACTGAAACCATTCAACTCTCCTTGGGGGGGTTGGTTAAGTACGATTTTGGGGGATACGAATCCAAACTGAGATTCAGTCCCATCATGCAAATCAAACTGCAAACCAAAAAAGGCACCCTAATCGCAGGAAATTTGATCTCCCAAACCCAACACAACATGCCAGAGCCAATGATCAACTACGACTTGGCCTTCAAACGCCCGGTAGAATATGGCACGCAGGTTTTCAAGAAAACAAAACATTGGGATACTGAAGCTTGGCTAGATTGGCGACAATTGATTGATACGCATACGTTCCGACAAGAAATCATCTCATTTGGAACGCGTTTGGAATACCAACTTTTCGAGTCGCACCAACACGCCCTTAATGCCAAAATGCAGGGGTATTTGATGTTGCTACATCGAGGTGGCGAAGGCTTCCGATACTTTTTGCCATTGATGAATCGCGGGACATATTCTGCAGGATTTACTTTGTTTTCTGATCGCAAAGAAGCCAAATATTGCAACATCCCCAAGTTTACACTGAATGCTTGGGCCTTTTATCAAAAGGATTTTTCACCGCAATTATCGCAACCGATGCGGGAAGGCACTGCCCTGATGGTGAATGTGGGTATTCGATTGAACCGCAACCAACAGTTGATCTTTACCGGATACCAAGCCAATAAATTTACCACCCCTTTGGGCGCCCAATTCTATCAGTGCGTCAACGAAAGCAATCCCATCTATTTCAGCGATACAAGAAACATCGTTGCCGCAAGATTCATCCAACGGTTTCATTTGGTTTCTCAGCGATTCCAGTTGGAAAGCCGGCTAGAACCCATTTTTGATTTGGACGAGAAATTCTTGTTGTATTCGCTGGGTTTGTACTTAAAATACGCCATCTGATTCTGCTGCTTCAATCAGCGCGACACAATCAAAGGGTATAAGAAAAACCCCATTCCATGTAATCAGCCGTAGACAAATGTGCTTTTAACCGAGCGATTGCTTGCAACCGCGGATTTATGTGGTAACTCAATCCAACGCCTTCATAATAGGACCGTTTGATGTCTTTCGGACGGTATAAGTAGAATCCCGCATCAGCCAAAATCCCCCATCGACCAAACTGCCACCTGTGACCGAATGTCAATGCTACCTCGGTATAATCCTTGAATCCCACTTCATCTGAATTGGTGCCAAATTTTGTGTACGTGTATGACTTATCAAAAAAGACATTCACCCCATAACGCCAGCGATGGTTCCGATTTCCTGTGGAGTGTTCAGCCACATAATCCAACAAAACATTTGTGAACGTCGCACGCTGATCCAGTTCAATTTGCCTGCGACCCATTCTGAAACCTATGCTATGCAACCAAAGTTTAGGGTCAAAACCCATACAACTCTCATATGTAGAAGGATGTTTCCAACCACGGTTAGGACATTCGCGTAAATCGCTGATTTCTGTGCGATGAACCCCTACGCGTTGCTTGTCGTTGTATGGTCGAAAGTAACTATGTACCAATGATTTCTTCAATCCCAAAGCCAGATAAGGCACATTGATACCAAAATTGGGCTGACTCCAGTTGGCGTTGCTAAAATGCATCAGCCCAACTTCCATATTCAGCTTCCATAGGTGTTCTATTTGGGTACTTTGAGCGATTTTTTTACCCGGCCAAGAGACCAATTCCCAGTGGTGACCCAACTGCATCGTCCCATTCCACCGACTGCCGATGGCCACGTTTTTGGGGTTTTCTATAGCATCAAATTTTTGCGTTAAATAACCCAATCCCATACCAAACAAGAAATAACCATTGCGACCGGATTGCGCCATCAGCATCGCACCAGATCCTATGCCATATCCCGCAACATCACTGCCAAGGTCCATCAAATTCACAGTAAATCCATAGGTGATTTGATCCCCAAATGCACCCTGTCCTTCGGGGGCCATCATCGCTGCACGGTAGCGAAAACCAACACCAGTTACATGTTTATACATCGCCATCATATCGTAATGATGGGGTAGTAAAAATCCTCGGAAAGGTTGAACAGACCATTCGGCCGAATGATTCACAATGGGTGCATAGGCCACCCCTGCGGTTTCTGTGATTGAATCCAGCGAATTCCCTGAATCCTTGACTGAAACGGAACTTTGCGCACCTACCGCTTGGTTTAGCAGCATAAATGCCATCAAACCGAGCGACTTCCGAACCATTACTTACTCGTTTTATCGGTGGCGAGCACCATTTTAATACCCAAATTCGCACCCACCTGCATCACATCCACCATGTCTTGTACCTTGAGATCTTTGTCTAAACGAAGCACAACGTTGAGCAAACTTTTGCCTTCATCAGACACGCCCGCTTTTTCTTTTTCTTCAGCCAAAATATCGTCCAAATCATCAAATGCCACGCGGTCTTGTTCTATGTAAATACCCAATTCTTCCGCATCTCCAGACCCTTTATTCTCAATCTTTACCGTTAATGGCAACGTTTTGGTTTCCATTTGCGTGGTTGTGGAAGCCTTGGGCAACATGATATTAATGACATTGGGATTTGCCAATGTACTCGCAATCAAGAAAAACAACATCAAAAAGAACATGATGTCGTTCATAGAAGAAGCCTCAACTTCAGCTTCTTCGCGTCTGCGGCGACCTACTTTCATGGTCTTAAATTTAGTGATTAGACTTGTTAAGAACTTCCAAGAAACTCAAACTCTGTTCTTGCAAACGTTCTGCAAAACGATCTACTTTACGAACGAACAATTGATAGCCAATGAACGAAATAATTCCCACCAGCAAACCGGCAAAACTCGTTACCATTTTAATATACAGACCTTCCGAAATACCCCCGATTTCCAAACCATTGGTTTGTGCGATGGTATAGAAAATGTTGATTACACCCCAAATCGTTCCTACAAAACCCAACATCGGTGCAATACGGGCAATCAAACTCAAATAACCCAAATTGCCTTCCATGGCGCTCAATTCCACATTGGCCCTGGTTTCCATGGCACTTTCAATCTCACGCATATTGCTACCCAAAAAGTTCAAACCCGTTGCCATCACCTGACCCTGCGCAGTGTTTGTACGCTGGCAGTATGCCAATGCCGCATCCGGACGATTTTCTTTCAAATTGTCTTTGATAACACTCACCAAGTTTTGATCGATTTTGGTTCTGTTATTGATATAAATAAAGCGCTCGATGATGAAATAAATGGCGATCAACATACACAACGCCAAAAAGATCATAACCACGCCCCCTTTGGTCATAATTTCCAATACTGGAGCGGAAACGTGTTCTGTTGTTGCGGCCACAGCCTTTCCAGCAGCCGAATCCTGCGGCGATGCCGCTTGTAACAGTGTGAATGCGAATGATAACATATAATGCGAATTAAGGAGTTAAATTGAGAGTATAACGCGATTGTAGACCAAAAATTATCCCCAGCAGAAAGGAAACTATTTTAAGTTGGTAGCCCCACCACTCAAAACAAATTTGGTGACATCACCGCTTTCCTTGTCGATCCGCCTCACCCGGCTTTTATCAACCACAGTGGTTTCGCCCGATAGCGTGTAACTGTATGGCAAGTAAACCGCACAGCAATGTGGCAATCCAACCGCACTCATATCCTCCTGCGTAAGGAATCCAATTTTGTAGACACCCTCAGAAATTTCAACAACCACAGGCTTGGTGAATTTCTTTTTCTCACCCATAAACGCCTCCGTCATATCCTTGGTAGTACCAAAAATGAAGTTTAACCCCGGCGCCTTTTCAATGATGCCCTCCAAAAAGCCCATGATCTGTTGCGCTATTACACCTTTGGTGAAAAATCCGATGACAGTGATTGCCGCCAGTGCTGTAATCGCATAAAGCAAAATTGCTCCAATAGAGAGTTTGTCTAAATACAAATAGGAGCCAATGCCTTTCAATATCCAACTCAAAATACCCACTGTTATCGCCACTGGTAACACAACCAATAGGCCACGCAGGAAATAGCTAATGAAAAGCTGTCCGGGACTGCGCAAGCGGGATTTAATCAACTGATCATAGGGAGTATATTGGTTTTTCGACATTTGAAATAGTGCTAATTTTTGTTTTGTAATTGTATCAAATCTAAACCTATGTCTTTGCGATGAAATTTCCCATCGAACTGCACCATAGTGGCCAACTCATTGGAACGATTCAATGCAGCAGGAATATCGCTTCCCAAAGAAGTAACCGCAATTACTCTACCGCCATTGGTCTGTATTTCGTTGCTCACTGTTTTTGTTCCCGCATGAAAAAGCCATTGATCTTGCTCCAAATTCGATGGTAATACAATCACTTTTCCCTTTTCGATATCACCGGGGTATCCTGCCGAAACCAAGAAAATTGTAGCCGCAGTTCTATCATCCAATTCTACATCCACAGCATCCAAATTACCATCCGCCATTGACTCCAATAAATCCAACATCGACGTTTTCAATCGAGGGAAAATTGCTTCAGTTTCAGGATCGCCCATGCGAACATTGTATTCAATCACAAATGGATCGCCGTTTACATTCATCAAGCCCACAAACAAAAACCCTTTGTAGGGATGGCCTTCGGCGATTAATCCATCGTACGTGGGTTTCAGAATTCTGTCCTCCACCTTTTGCATGAAGTCTGCATCGGCGAATGGCACCGGAGAAATGGCACCCATGCCACCTGTATTTGGACCTTCGTCACCATCAAAAATCCGCTTATAATCCTTGGCCGAAGCCAACACCTTCCAACCTTTTCCATCACTGATGCCAAAAACACTCAATTCAATGCCCTTCAAGAACTCCTCAATCACCACCACTTCACCAGCTTTACCAAATTTACTGCCATCTGTCATCTCTTTCAATGTGGCACAAGCCTCTTCAAAAGAAGATGTGATAATCACGCCCTTACCTGCCGCCAATCCATCAGCCTTCAAAACATAAGGTGGCTCTAACGTTTTCATAAATTCTGCCGCAGCGTCCAAATCGGTCAATTGAAATGATTGATATCGCGCCGTTGGAATGTTATGTCGACCCATAAAAGCCTTAGAGAAATCTTTCGATCCCTCCAATTGTGAGCACCAAGCGCTAGGTCCAGCCACTTTAATTGTTAAGCCATCTTCTGCAGCATGTGATTCAATGAAGTCTGTAATACCGGCAACCAAAGGGTCTTCATTGCCCGGAATCACCAATTGAATATCCTTCTCCTTGCAAAACGAATACACAGATTCCAAATCCGTTGGGTTCAAGGTTACATTGGTACCAAATTGTGAAGTACCCGCATTTCCAGGTGCAATAAACAATTGATTGAGCCTTGTACTTTCGCGCAATTTCATTGCAAACGCATGTTCCCGGCCGCCAGATCCTAATAGTAAAACATTCACAAAACAAAGATACCCAATTCACGGAAATCAGCCACCTTCACACGCCACCAAAACACCGAGAATTACCCACAATTATCGCAACCTCAAAGCAGCCGCTACGGCAACAACAGCAGTTTCTGTACGAAGAATTTGTTCACCCAAATCCAAAGGCTTCCATCCCTGATTTTGAGCAGCTTCGAATTCCTTCACAGAAAAATCACCTTCCGGACCTATCATTACAGCCGCCGGCAATTTCACCTCCGCCATTCCCGCCTTTTCACCTTCGCCACAATAAGCAATGTATTTACCTGCGATGTGTTTCGCCATTTCCATCGCCTCTTTGAATGTTACCACCTTGATCTGTGGCATCCATGCCCCGTGACTCTGCTTCATGGCCGACAAAGCCACTTTCTGCAATCGCTCCACATTCACTCTTCCCCGTTCCCCATGATCACTTTGAAATAAAGTGAATTGAGTTACGCCCAACTCGGTAATCTTTTCACAAGCCCATTCCATCCGATCTCCAGCTTTGAGAATGGCCATCAACATGTGCAATTCCAAAGGTTTATTAATCTGTATGGATTCGATAATCCTTACCGAAAACCCCCCTTTACTTGCATTCTCAATTGTGCCGCGCATACTCAATCCAGCACCATTGGTGAAATGAATTTCATCGCCCACACCATACCGAAGTACTTGAATCGCATGCTTGGATTCTACCTCATCAAAAAATGCCAAATCACCTTCTATTTTATTACAGTAAAAGGTGAAGTGACCAGGCATAAGTATTTACAATAAAATAAGTTAATTTAAAATTTATTCCAAGTGGTACCCTCTTTACCATCCTTGATTTCAAAGCCCTTCTCTTTGAGCTCATCGCGAATTTGATCACTCAAAGCCCAATTTTTTTCTGCTTTGGCTTTGGCGCGCAACAGCAACAAAATCGACATCGCATCTTCTAGCCCATCGTTCACACCATCCAACTCAGCTACCATACCCAAAACACCCATGCAATAATCTTGAATGATTGATTTCATGTCCATTTTGGTTTGTTCGGTAATGTGATCATTGCCATCGTTCACCACATTGATTCTTCTCGCCAACTCAAACAAATGGGCAATCACTTGAGGTGTGTTTAAGTCCTCATTCAAACTGTCTTTGATGCCTGCCAGCAAATCGTCTACAACACAAGTTGCACCTGATTCAACCGTGGGCAATCCATCAACCAACTTGAACGCCGATTGCATTCTTTGCCAACCCTTTTGAGCTGCCAACAAAGCATCATTGCTAAAATCCAAAGTCCCGCGGTAATGCGCCTGTAGCACAAAGAAGCGTAAAGTCATTGGAGAATATGCCTGGGCCAACAAAGGATGAGTGCCAGTAAACAGCTGCTCTACCATGATGCCATTGCCCAAACTTTTGGCCATTTTCTGACCATTGATCGTAATCATATTGTGATGAACCCAATATTTCGCGGGGTTGTGATTGTGGGCAGCCGTACTTTGCGCTATTTCACACTCGTGATGAGGAAATAACAAATCCATCCCGCCACCATGAATGTCGAAATGATCACCCAAATACCTCGCACTCATTGCACTACATTCAATGTGCCATCCCGGAAAACCCTTACCCCAAGGACTGCTCCACTGCATGATGTGTTCCGCAGAAGCCCGCTTCCACAAAGCAAAATCATTTGGATTGCGCTTCTCGTCTTGACCCTCCAAGGAACGACTTTGATTTCCAGCACCTGCCTGCAAATCTTCCAAAACTCGCCCACTCAACGCGCCATAGTGCTGATTTGCGTTGTATGCCATCACATCAAAATACACCGAACCATTCGATTCATAAGCCAACCCTTTCTCCATGATGGTTTGTATCATTTCGATTTGTTCGATGATATGTCCAGTGGCGCGTGGCTCAATGCTCGGCTTTAACACATTCACTCGATCCATCACCGAATTGTAAGCATCGGTGTAGGTTTGCGCAACTTCCATCGGCTCCAATTGCTCCACCTTGGCCTGTTTTGCCAACTTGTCTTCGCCTTCATCGGCATCGCCCACCAAATGACCTACATCGGTAATGTTTCTCACAAAGCGAACCTTATACCCCTGCAAAATGAGGTATCTACGCAGAACGTCGAACACAATCGGACCTCTTACGTGGCCCAAATGCGGCGGTCCATAAACAGTAGGTCCGCAAACATATATGCCCACATGATTGGGTGAAATCGACTCGAAAACTTCGAGTTTCCTGCTCAGTGTATTATATATTTTCAGCGAATCCATGTCTTTTATTTTTATTACTTCTTTCCGATGAGGATTTATCTGGCAGCGTACATCGATTGATAATAATCGGCATAAGCACCCGAAGTCACCCGGTCTAACCACTCGGTATTTTCCAAATACCAATCAATTGTTTTATCAAAACCTTGGTCAAAGGCCACACTTGGCGACCATCCCAATTCATTCTCCAATTTGCTTGCGTCTATCGCATAGCGGAAATCATGACCCTTGCGATCAGTTACGTAGGTAATCAATTTGGCAGACTCACCTTCGGCACGACCCAATTTGCGGTCCATGATCTCACAAAGTTTGTGAACCAAATCAATGTTCTTCCATTCGTTATTGCCTCCGATGTTATACGTTTCGCCGTCTTTTCCGTTGAAATAAATGGTTTCAATGGCGCGCGCATGATCCTCAACCCACAACCAATCGCGAACGTTCTCCCCTTTTCCGTAAACGGGCAATGGTTTGTTGTTCGTAATGTTATGAATCATCAAAGGAATTAGCTTTTCAGGAAATTGATGACTGCCATAATTGTTGGAGCAGTTGCTAATCACCATTGGCAGTTTATAGGTTTCGTGGTAAGCCCTCACAAAATGATCTGAGCTCGCCTTTGAAGCGCTGTAAGGCGAATTGGGATCGTAGGGCGTTTCTTCAGTGAATTTGCCATCGTCGCCCAAAGTTCCGTACACTTCATCTGTACTTACGTGGTAAAAACGACCTGCCGATGTATCAGCATGCGCTTTGTAAGCATTCAACAAAACCACTGTACCCACCACATTGGTCATCACAAAGTCAATGGGATTGGTAATGCTGCGATCCACATGACTTTCGGCGGCCAAATGTATCACGCCATGAATCGTGCGAGATGTAAACAGGGCCTCCACCGCTGTTTTATCTGTAATATCTATCCGAACAAACTCATAATTGGCAGCCTTTTCCACGTCTTTCAAATTCTCCAAGTTGCCTGCATAAGTAAGCACATCCAAATTGATGATATGCAAATCTGGATGATTCTGCACAAACCTTCTAACTACGTGGCTACCAATAAAGCCCGCGCCGCCTGTGATGATAATATTCTTTTTACTCATGAAGTTTCAAAATTACTATGTTCGAAGTGCTGTTTGAGAGAAAAATTTGTGTTACTCAGGTTTTACTGATTTAATCACTACCCGAAGTGGCGCATAGGCAGGCACGCCAATTCTTCCCCGATTGCCATAACCATTGGAAGATGTCACCAAAAACTCTCCTTCTTCGCCTTCATTCAAATAGAATGGCAAAATATTTAAGCACTTCACATCGTATATCGCCAAAGCGGATTCAAACGGATCCACACCCACTTTCTCAGCCTTATACATCCTGCCCTCCATCGATGAATTCACAAGCAAAGTGCCATCGATATTAAACACTTCACAATGAAATGTCGCTGCCTTTGCGGATTTCAAAGCCGGTGCATTTTCTAACCTGCGCTGCTCAATGTCGTAAAACCCATTTGCCCGCTTGATCCGATATTTGATCATTTTGGTTGAATCCAATAACCAACCCCCATCGGCCAGGCCTTTCACCATGTTTTTCGATGCAAAATCGTCGATCATTTTGTTTTCCGCCATGATGCGATTCAAAAACTTCTGATTTCGGTAGGCATCGTAATCTTCCGCGCTCAACACTTTATCTACCCGAATGATAAACCTCGCCTCTTTTCCCGCTGCCAATAAACCAATCAAAGGAGATCCCCCAATCTTTTGTTTCAAACTATCGGTGCTGATTTTTACCTCCACTTCAGTACCCGTGCCCATCATCATTAACGCCTCCAACAATTCATTGTTTGGTTGCAATGGATAGGGCAATTCCTCCAATGTATCCGACTTAAAACTGTTCTCAAGTGTATCTCCGTCTGGACCAATCAACATGTGATTCAACAACATAAAATGATGCGGGCCATATGGTTTCTTCAAGGGTTCACCTTGGGTAAATCGATACACCAAACCCCTTTCGCTGGTTTTAAATCCACCATTGCAACTCAACATCAATACCATGGGAGCCAGCAAAGCAATCAACCAAATGTTTTTTTTCATACTTCCTTTATTTTGAAATTTCATTATATCGCCTGCAATTCCAGCTTGTAATCCAATACGGCCTGTCTAAACTTGGCCACGGTGGCCTCTAAAGTGTCTGTGCTCTGACCACCAGCAGCATTTCGATGCCCGCCTCCTTCAAAGTATTTACCAGCAAACTCGTTGGCTGGGAAAGTCCCTTTGCTCCTAAAGCTCATCTTTACCCTTTCTGTACGATCAATGATCAACACGCTAAAAACGATGTCTTTCAATCCGAGGCCAAAATTCACCAATCCCTCTGTGTCGCCTGTTTGTACATTGAATTTTCGCAATTCATCTCTATCCAAATGAATCAAAGCCGTTCTACATTCTGGTATGATTTCCAATTTTTTATACAAACTGTACCCGAACAACTTGCTTCGATCCAAAGAAAAAACGTCGTAAATATTGGCATGTATGTCTAAATGATTGGCGCCATGTTCCATCAAATCCGCGGCCAATCGCAAAGTAAATGGCTTTGTATTGTTGTGTTGGAAATTTCCGGTATCTGTCATTAAACCCGTGTACAAGCACGTGGCGATATCCGCATCAACAAAATCCGCCCCAAAAGCATCTTTAATCCAAAGATAAACCAACTCACAAGTGCTAGAAGCTTGGTGATTCCAGTAGGTAAAATCGGCAAATTCTTCTGGCTCTAAGTGATGATCCATCATTACTTTAACCCCCTTTGATTCACGTACCAAATCACCCAACTGATTGATTCTTGAAAGTCTATTGAAATCCAAACAAAAAACCGCATCGGCCAATGCCACTTTTTGCGCAACCAAATCCGGAACTGCCTCAAAATCCAACACATCTGCATTTCCAGGAAGCCAAAACAAATTTTCTGAATAATCCGTGGGTGTACAAACCACCACATCGCTCACAAAATGTTTCAAAAACGCACACAATCCCAAGGTAGAACCCATGGCGTCGCCATCAGGTTTATGGTGTGTAGTAATCACAACAGAGGTGAGTTTTCTGTCTTTGATTTTCTGTACGAGCGCGGAAGTATTGTTGATTAACATGGAATACTACAAAAATACGCCAAACAGAAGGTATTTTTGTATGACAATGGGTTCTGAACAATACCAACTTATCACCTTGCCAAATGGATTGCGCATCGTTCATCAGCGCGTTAAAGGTACGCAGTTGGTACATGCCGGTTTCTCCATTCAAGCGGGAAGCAAAAACGATGGCGCGCATCCTGGTCTCGCACATTGCCTTGAACACATGTTATTCAAAGGTACTACGCGCCGAAAAACCATTCACGTGCTCAACCACTTGGAAGTGGTCGGCGGTGAGCTCAACGCATACACCACCAAAGAAATCACCACCATTTACGGCACCACTCAATCTAAACACCTCACCCGTCTTACCGATATCCTTTGCGATGTCGTTTTTCGGTCTACATTCCCCGAAGGTGAACTAGAAAAAGAAAAGAAAGTCATCATCGATGAAATCAACATGTACCTCGACACCCCAGAGGAGAACATTTTTGATGAATTTCAAGAGCGAATTTTTGCCGGACATCCATTGGCCCACAACATACTTGGCACAGAGGAATCTGTGAACGAAATCAGTCAATTGGCACTGAAGAACTTTGTTTCAACCCATTACCAATTCCATAACATGGTGTTTTCGGTGGTTGGTAATGTTTCTATTGAGCGTGTACTGAGTGCATTGAATCGTTTCTTACCTGATGCCGGCGAATTGTCTTCAAGCCCCACCGTGCCCCAGGGACAAATACACACATCCAATGGGGCCCAATCAGTTCAAACTGTATTGCATAAAGCCGAAGGCGCTGCAACGACTTTCACATCTCCATCGCCATTCATCGAAACCAAAAAAACGGATTTCAACCAGGCCTATGCCATCATCGGAAGCTTGGCTTATGAAATGGATCATGAAAAAAGATGGACCCTTCTTTTGATGAACAATTTTTTTGGGGGGCCGGTACTCAACAGCAGACTCAATCTCGCCATCCGTGAAAAATACGGATATACCTACAACGTAGAAAGTGGTTATAGTGCATTCGCAGAAACCGGGTTGTTTCATTGTTTTGTGGGCAGCGAACCCAAATACATCCAAAAATCAGTGGATCTCATTTTCAAAGAAATCAAAAAATTGAGAACCCAATCTTTGGGCAGTTTGCAACTGTCAAGGGCCAAAAATCAGTATGCCGGTCAACTCATATTATCGAATGAAAATCGCAGCGGATTGATGATGCATTTGGGACAGAGTGTATTGAGAAAAGGCAAAGCAAATAGCATTGAACATGCCATCGATTGCATCAATCAAGTGACTGTTCAAAACATCATGGATGTTGCCAATGAATTGCTCAATGAAAATCAATTCAGCCAACTGCGGTATGTGCCGGAAAATGAGTGAGTAATTGCCGCATTTCCAATCCTTGATCACCGAAGACCTTTTCCAATTTAAATAGTCTGTTTATTGTTCAGCACGCCACATTTTATACCCTTTCCATGCCAAGGGAATGTATATGAAATACAGAATGGCCGTGATCCAGTTGTCATTGGCAATGTACAAAGGGATATAAACAACATCTACAAGTATCCAAACCCACCAATTTTGAATCCATCGTTTGGCTTGCATGTATAAGGCCGAAAGACTCAACATCAGCAAAGCGGCATCTACATAAACGTACTTCGGTACAGAGGGTATTTGCGAGCCAAGTAAAAATTGAAAGGAGCCCGCTTGAACAAACATCACCCAGGGATAATAGCAAACACCACCTACAAGCAATACGCGCCAAAATGATCGGATATTTGCCCATGAAGGTTTGGAATCGGTACTTGAATCACCGCACTGTTTTCGCCATTTGTACCAACCAAACGATTGAAAGCCAAGAAAAACAACGTTTAAAAAGGCATCCGAATACAATCCGCCACCAAAAAAAACAAACACATACATGATAGATCCCATCATCGCTATGGGCCAGTTATATATGCTATTTTTTGCAGCCAAAATCACACACCACAACGACAAAATTGCGGCTATCAACTCAAACCAATGATCCCTGAAAAACAAGGCAAAAATGTCAATTCCCTTGCCCATGGTTTCAGATATTGTTAGTTGTAGCGCGATTTCACTCATAACGATTGAGCAACAAAAGTACGGCGAGAATTCAGCGAATTTCACGTTTGAAAAGCAAACCCCTTTCGCCTAACTTTGTTTAAATAATCAAACTAAAAATACATTTATGTTCGAATTACCCGCATTACCCTACGCCCACAACGCTTTGGAACCGCACATCGATGCGCGCACCATGGAAATCCACCATGGCAAACACCACCAAGCCTATGTAAATAACCTCAATAACGCTGTTAAAGGAAACGCAGCCGAAGGCATTGAACTCTCTGAACTCGTTCACAACATCTCCAAGTACAGCCCAGCCATTCGCAATAACGGTGGCGGACATTGGAACCACAGTTTCTTTTGGGGTATTATGGGACCCAACGCAGGAGGTCAGCCCACAGGTGCTTTGATGGATGCAATTGTAGCTAGTTTCGGTTCATTCGATGCGATGAAAGAACAATTCAATAGCGCTGCAACCACCCGTTTTGGTAGTGGTTGGGCTTGGTTGATTGTACATGACCACAAATTGGCTATCACATCTACGCCAAATCAAGACAATCCATTGATGGATGTTGCCGAGGTAAAAGGTACACCCATTTTGGGATTGGATGTTTGGGAACATGCTTATTATTTGCATTACCAAAACCGCCGCCCCGATTACATTGGTGCATTTTGGAACGTTGTTAATTGGTCTGCTGTAAACGCTCACTTCGAAGCCGCAACCAAATAATTGCATTTTATACAGGTTGTTGTTTCATCGCAGACAATAACCCCAAACAAAAACCCCGGGCAAATGCCCGGGGTTTTTTGTTATAATCAACTGTGATATTACTTCTTTGAAGCTTCGGCAGCCGCTTGCATCAATGCACGGGTTGTCTTCACTGAAAGAATTGCGTTTGCAGGTGAATCCAACAATTCAAAACCTGAAACTTCAACATGACCTACTTTGGCTGACTGACCGATTTCCAATGTATCGATGCTTACGTCGATAAAATCAGGCAAATCTTGAATCAAACCACGAACACGCAAACGGTTCAATTTTTTAACCAATTTACCACCCGCACGCACACCTGGTGAATTACCAACCACACGAACTGGGATTTCCATAACTACTGGCTTGCTAGCATCTACAGCAACAAAATCACAGTGAATGATCATATCAGATACTGGATGGTATTGAATGTCTTGCAAAATGGCATCATAGTTTTTGCCATCCAACTCAATCTTCACTTTGTATACGTTCGGTGTGTATACCAAATTTTTGAAATCTGCTTGGTAAACGGCAAAATTCAAGTTGCCATCAGCCAAACCATACATGTTACAAGGAACTTTGCCTTCGGCACGCAATACCTTGGCGGTACGTGTACCTACCTCTGTGCGCATCTCGCCTTTAAGAAAAATGGTTTTCATCTTATTATTCTATTCTATTAATTGCTTATTTTAATTCAATTTTGGTTTGATGTGCAAACACCTGTTTGAACAATGAACTAATGCTGCCATGTTCATGCACGTTGCGAATTGCACGAGCAAACAAAGGCGCCACAGAAACCACTTTGATCTTGTCTGAATGATGCTTCAAAGGAATTGTATCCGTTACCACCAACTCGGTTAAGACCGAATTTTCTATGTTCTCATATGCCTTACCGCTCAATACTGGGTGACAGCAAAGAGCACGCACCGATTTTGCCCCTTTATCCATCAACATCGCCGATGACTTACACAAAGTACCACCAGTATCAATGATGTCGTCAATCAACACAACGTCTTTGCCTTCAACATCTCCAATTACAGTCATGTTGGCAATTTCATTGGCCTTCTTTCTCTCCTTGTCACAAATGATCATGCCCAAGTTCAAAATCTTAGCCACCTCGCGAATTCTGTTCGATGCCCCTACGTCTGGCGCAGCAATCACAATGTTCTCTTGAGGAAGTGTTTTGATATATGGCGCAAAAATGATCGAACTTTCCAAATGATCCACAGGCACATTGAAGAATCCTTGAATCTGCGGAGCATGCAATTCCATGGTCATCACACGATTGGCACCTGCAGTTTGCAACAAATCTGCCACCAACTTTGAAGCGATCGACACACGGGGTTTATCTTTTCTATCCTGACGGGCAAATCCGTAATAGGGCATCACCGCTGTGATGTAATTGGCACTGGCGCGCTTTGCAGCATCAATGGCCATCAACAATTCCATCAAATTGTCTGAATTGGGGTATGTGCTTTGAACAATGAACACATCACATCCACGAACACTTTCATTGAAATTGGGCTGAAATTCCCCATCGCTGAACCTCGAAACGGTTAAATCCCCGGGAACTGAACCATAGAAATTACAGATGTCCTGAGTGAGGGCGGCAGACGCACTGCCAGCAAAAATTTTTACGGGGTGTATAAGTGATGTCATAATACGATTTTACTGTCTCTCTGGCTGCACCATGGTGCACCGGATATCATCAAACCTTCAATTTGTTGCCCTACTAGGACTCGAACCTAGACATACGGTACCAAAAACCGCTGTCCTGCCAATTAGACGATAGGGCAATTTTTTTGGACTGCAAATATAAAACAAATTTTTATCTCTGCCTACCTTTTCAAAAAATTATTGAACCAAAAGCACCTCTGTAATTCGTTTATCGCCTTGAGAAAGTTGAACATAATAATTACCACTTCTCAATCCAACTACATCCAAATCAACTACATAGGTTCCATGTCCATGCCAATCATCTTTCAATATTCTCACCAATTGCCCCATGGCATCAAACAAAGATATTTTCACATTTCCTGATTCAGTAAAGTACTCTATTTGGGTATGGGATACCGCGGGATTTGGGAAAATGCGATTCAATGAGATTCTGCTAACCAAGTCTATGTAGTCATCGATACTCGCTTTGTTGGCTTTGAAAATGGGCAAAGTATTGAACTCTTTTCCACCCATCGCCACCTTCACATCTGCTGCTGGCAACTCAAACCAATCTGTCAACACTGAAGCATATACCTGTCTAAAATCGTACTGCATAGGAACATTGTCGTTCACAGTAACGGTAGACGGAATTGTTGGATTGGCGCCGATTACACCATTTTGAACCGCTTTGCCAAAAACAAACATTGGCGCTGCAGCACCATGATCTGTTCCATTACTGGCATTGCTAATCACCCGCCTTCCAAACTCGCTGAAAGTCATACCAACCACACGATCTTCCAATCCCAAAAGCTTCAGATCATCTTGGAAAGCAGCAATGGCATCTCCCAATTGCTTCATCAAATTACCATGTGAACCCAAACTATGATCACTGCTATCAACCTGTTCACTGTGTGTATCAAATCCACCAATACTCACCATGTAAACCGGTGTCTTTAATCCACCGCTAATCAATTTTGCCACAATTTTCAATTGATCGCTCAATGGTTGCCTACCGCCAGTTGGATATTTCGTTGATTTATTCACTCCTTTGGCCGCCGCATTTTTAATTACTGTAGCGTATTGATTGGTTTGTTGGGCCATCAATCTCAAAAAAGCCAACTCGTTACCCGCCGGAGTGTTGGGCGTTGGATCTGTGGTTCCTGACGCCAAATTGTAAAACGTGGTTGGGTCTGTGATTGCCATTCCCATGTTTACTTCAGGGCCCATGAATGCCAACGACACCATTTGACCAATCTCTATCGCCAATGGATCCGGCATCGTAGCAGTTGGATAGCCCTTTGGATAGCCCGTGTATGTACCATCCAAATACCGACCCATCCAACCCGTTGTCCAACTTTCATTGCTATCAGAACCACTCATCCAAATATCGGCCGCACGAAAATGCGAGTAATTGGGATTGGGATAACCCACAGCTTGAATGGCACTGAGTTGACCGTTGTTATATAAATCCCTCAGTCCTCCCAACTGCGGATGCAGACCCACGCTTGGCTTGTCCCAAAAACTCAACACCTTGTTATCGGGTATCAAAATGTTGTTTCGGGCTTTGGATAAATTGGAATATTGATCCAATGGAATTAGGGTATTCAACCCATCATTTCCACCAGACAAATTGATAATTACCAATACTTTACCATCGGCAGTCCGCCTTCCCAAAGATCTCAACAAAGGAGAGTCTTCGTAAGTTTTCACACCCATTCCATTCAATGCCAACGGCAATACGGTACCTGCAGCTGCTGTTGCTTTTACAAAAGATCTACGTTTCATGGCTTATGACAATTGATATTCGGAAAGATTCATGATGGATTTAAGCAAATACTTCAATTTCACGGTTGCCGTTGATAGGGCAGTTGCATAATTGGGGTCTGAAGGATCTGTAGCCGCTCGATATTCATCGCTCCAGTTGTAATCAGGAATTCCGCCTGGCAGTAGAACTTCTTTCAGCGATGCGATTTGGGTAGCAGACAACGACATGGGCAACAAATGTGATGTGCAATCCGCGATCAAATCATCGGCTTTTCCTGGATTACTTAACTGTTTTACAAAAATCCAAGGATCTACAATCATGGTATAAGTACCCACTTTGTGGCCAATGAATAACAAGTAATCGGTAAATTGATTTCTTTTTGGTAAGGTATCGCTATTGATCCAACTTCGATGAAACAGGGGCTTTTGATACCAGGCCGGCCATCCCGCAACATTTGGTGGATCTCCAATGTTCAATTGTGTTAACTGACCAAAGGCCATTCCCATTTGATACATTTGATACAACAGAAAATAATCCGTTGAACTTGGGAATTTCAATTCCATTTCCCTGCAAAAACCCGCTTGCTGGGTGATTGGATCCTTGATCACACAAGCACGATTCCAAGAGTCGAAGAAATGCTCACTCATCAACAACGTTTTGAGTACCGTTTTGATACTATAACCGCTGTCTCTGAACACTTTTGCCAAAGGCACTATCACATTGGTTTCCACCGTGTCATCAATTTCATAGTACACGAAGTATTCATACAATTTTCTGCAAATGAACAACGCCACCTCATCCACCTTGAAAATCATCGTGAGTAAATCATCCAATTCAGTGTTTCCCGCATTGATGCCGGTCTGACCTTTGATTACCGTATTGCCATAAAACGAACTGAATTGCTTGTCGGTAGAATCGTGATTCACACTCACAAAGGCAGTGCTAAATGGGTTTGTAAGCGGATTGATGCTCCATCCAGTAAGCACCTTTGCCATAGCTTTCACATCATCCTCTGTGAATTTGCTATTGGGTCCCTTTCCCAATGTGAAAAGTTCTTGAAGTTCCCTCGCATAATTTTCATCAGGGGCTTTTTTTGTATTCAATCGGCCATTGAGATAGAACAACATCGCAGGGTCTATGGTAATGGCCCTAGTTAAATCCTTAAAATTCCCAAGTGCATGGGTATACAACACTTTGGTATACACATAACAAGCGCGTGAATCCGGAATTTCTAAAAATTGCAAGGCGAAGTGGTTGTGCCAAAACAAAACCATTTTAGCTTGAATATCTGGCGTTTGGGTCACCATCAAGCTCCAAAGCCAAGATTTCACGCTGTTTTTCCGATTGGGTTCAACCGCCGGATCCAAGGGAGCATTCACCCACGTGCTTCCATAAGGAACGTTGGGATCATTTACCAAATTGCCGTAATTGTTAATGGGCGGATTGGGCATCGCACTGGGAACATTGAGCAACGCATCTACCACCTGCTCCAAAGTTTTTCCCTTGTACAAGTTGTAATCAGATACTTTTACCCCGAACAAAGTACGACGGAGCAAATGCATCAATTCGGATTTTCCAAAACTGCCTTTGTATGCCGATATACCCGTATTTGTTCTGCGCTGCAAACCAATGTTTCCATTGATTTCTTCATCTTTTTGCAGTGTTTCATCCACTTCATTTACAGCGAATTGATCCGATGATGAGGGATTTCTGAGCGATTGAAAAAATTGTTTGCGATCCATACCAAATGGTGAATTTAACCATTAGACATGAATAACACATCATTCGTTTACTCCCGCAATAAATCCTTTGAAAAAAATGACTCAATAGCCATAGGCCATTTTCACCTCACCATGATGAAATTCTGCCAATTCTCCGGAAGATAATTCAACACAAATTTGACCCTTTTCATTGATTCCCATCAACTTGCAATCGATCATTTCGTGAGAATCGCCGGCAATCAACTTGATGTTTTGTTCCTTCCGATAAAGCCAATCTGCGTATTTCTCAGCAAATTCTCCCAATTGATCCCAAGCATTCCACAAGCCATGAATCATGGCCACAATGATTTCTTTGATGTTGAATGTCTCAGAATCAAAGGGTGCTTTGCTTTTCTCAAAATTCAGACAAAGCGATGTAGCCAAAGGCTGATTTTCAAAATTCACCTGATTCACATTTACACCCACGCCCAAAAACAAATATTTGTTTGCACCCACAGTGATTATCTCCATCAACATGCCACCCACCTTCTTGTGATTCAGAATCAAATCGTTGGGCCATTTGATTTCTATCGAACCCAAACCCAAATTCATTAAAGCATCGGCCAATCCTGCAGATAGTCCCTTATTCATTAACACCAGTTGATTTTCATAGCCGGGCATCAGCGGAAAAGCCACAGTAAACATCGCATTTTTCCCAGCTTCCGAAATCCATGTGTTTCCCCTTTGCCCTTTTCCTTGCGTTTGAACATCGGTGTATAAAACCAAAGGATTCTTTTGGGTATTCACACCCATGGCGCCACTTTCCATAAATCGCAGCAACTGCAATTGGGTGGAATCACAACTGGGAGAATAAAAAAGATGACCCCTACCTACTGAACCGATGAACTGAATGTCTAACAAAATGGCGTTCTTTGTAGCAAAGTAAGCGATTACATGGCGAAAAAAATTCAAACATCAAGTGTGGAGGCGTTGGTTGCAGTGATTGTGCACGGTCTACAAGAAAAAAAAGGAATCAAAATTGTTTCTCTCGATTTGCGCAAAACCAGCAGCGCATTCGCAGATTTCTTTGTGATATGTGAGGGTGGATCTTCCAGACAAGTGGATGCATTGGCCGATAGCGTTGAAGACGAAGTGCGAAAAGCCATGAAAGAGAAGCCAGCACATCGCGAAGGAAACGACGCGTCAGAATGGGTACTGCTCGATTACATCAACGTTGTGGTTCACATATTTTCAGAAGAAAAAAGAAATTTCTACCAATTGGAAGAATTGTGGGGCGATGGCATAATTACCAAACACGACGCATAATTTTTAAAAAACATTTGGAATAGTCAACTTCTTTTGTATCTTTGCAGCCCCTTAGATGGCCCGTTCGTCTATCGGTTAGGACGCCAGGTTTTCATCCTGGAAAGAGGGGTTCGACTCCCCTACGGGCTACGAAAATAAATCGCGGGATGGAGCA
>JAIYBO010000216.1 GCA_027488495.1 Bacteroidota bacterium
AATACATCTTGTAAAACCAAAGCAATTTGCTTTCGCACAGAAGTCAAATTCATTGATTGTATGTCGATATCGTCGAGCAATATTTGGCCTTTCTGTTGGGTGTAAAGTTGATTTACCAAGCTGGCGATGGTGGTTTTTCCTGATCCAGTAGCCCCTACGATGGCCATGGTTTTACCAGGCTTTAAATGGAATGAAACGTCTTTCAGTACCCATTCTTCGTTTTGATAGGCAAACCAAATGTTTTGAAATTGAATGTCGCCGCGTAAAATGGGTGCCTTTGTTTCAGGGGACGCTTCGATATTTTCAACGTCATCGATGAGTTTGAATATTCGATCAGCGGCCACAATGCCCATCTGGATGTTGTTAAAGCGATCGGCGATGGCACGAACTGGCCTAAAAAACAAGTTGATGAACATGATGAAAGCGGTGAGTTCTCCAAATTCTATTTGCCCCTTTACGAGAGACCCGCTCCCATACCACACAATCAATGCAAAGCTGGTTGCAACAAGTACTTCAACAATGGGGAAGAACAGCGCGTAATAGTAAACGCTTTTCACATTGGCGTTGCGATGTGCTTGGTTGATGAGGTCGAACCTACGCATCTCTTCTTTTTCTCTGTTAAACAACTGCACCATTTGCATGCCTGTGATGCGTTCTTGGAGGAATGCATTGAGTTTGGCGACTTGGTTGCGAACGTCTTGGAACGTATCGCGAATTCCTTTGCGAAAACGGTTCGCTGCGAATAACAAAAGGGGAACGACGATGAGCGTAATGAGAGTGAGTTTCACATCCATGTAAAACATACAACCCAAAATCACCACGATCTGTATGAGGTCACCGGCGATGGTGATTACACCGGAAGAAAATAAATCCGTAATGGTTTGAATATCGGAAATGGAACGTGTAACGGCAGTGCCAACCGGTGTTTTGTCGTAGAACGATAGTTTCAAACGCGTGAGGTGGTCGTATACGTATTGTCTGAGTTTCAGGATCACCGATTGGGCGATGCTTTCGGAAAGGTAAGAATTTGCAAAACCGAGGGCCGCTTGAAGCAGCAACCAACCCAAAAGGATGAGCGCCCATTTTTCGAGCAGGTGGAATTGCTTCGGGATGATGACACTGTCAATGACCGTTTTGTATAAATAGGGCTGAAAAGCGGTGATAACACTCTGGAAAATGGTGAGTACAATGGCAATGATCATCCAATTTTGTTGGAATTTGGCCAGGGCCAAGATCCGTTTGAAAAGGATCCATTGCGATGCGGTTTTTTCTTTGGTGTTGTTGCTCATGAAATTCCCGTCAAAATTACGGGTAAAGGCTCAAGAATCTCTGTTAAATGGGTGTTTTGGGCATAAATTGAGAGAAATTTCACGGGGCTCATCTCGATGTGCGAATTGTGTAAAACTTTTGTTCGTTAATGATTTGTAAAGGGTTGGTAGTGCTTCGTAATATTGCAGTATGGCTAAGCATATTGCGGTTGCAGGAAATATCGGTGCGGGTAAAACTACCTTGACCAATTTGCTGTCGAAACATTACGGTTGGGAGATGCAATTGGAGGACATGGACGACAATCCATACATCTCTGATTTTTATGAAGATATGCAGCGCTGGAGCTTCAATTTGCAGGTGTATTTTCTCACTACGCGATGGAGGCATGTACAAAATATTCGCGGTGGTAAGAATACGGTGATTCAAGATCGTACCATTTATGAGGATGCCCACATCTTCGCGCCCAATTTGCATGCGATGGGCTTGATGAGTACAAGAGATTTTGAAAACTATAAGCAGTTGTTTGATGCCATCAGCAATCAAGTAGAACCGCCGGATTTGCTCATTTATTTGCGTGCAGGTATTCCCAAGTTGGTTCATCAAATTCAAATGAGGGGCAGGGATTATGAAGATGCCATCCGATTGGATTATTTGAAGCGTTTGAACGAGCGATATGAGGCTTGGATCAGTAATTATAAAGGCAAGTTGTTGATTTTTAATGTTGACGACATGGATTTTCAAGAACGTCCGGAAGATGCCGCTGAAATTATTCAAAAAGTAGAGAGCACACTGAACGGGTTGTTCTAATGCATTTTCAACAGCCAAATATGCTTTGGGGATTGCTGCTTTTGGCCATCCCGCTGTTGATTCACCTTTTTCAATTTTACAGAACCCAAACGATCTATTTTCCGGGTGTTTTTCGTTTGACCCAACAATTACAGCAAGCCAGACAGCAAAAGAAATTGCAACATCTGTTGGTGTTGATCAGTCGAATGCTGGGTTTGGCGTGTCTTGTTTTTGCTTTTTCCATGCCCAGCTGTGAGGATGCTGTTTCAGACAAGGGTCATACCCATGTAGTTTTGGTCATAGACAATGGTTTTTCGATGGGTTGTAGCAACGCGGACGGACAGTTGCTGGAGCAGGCGAAATCGCAAATGCGAGTGATTTTGAAAGGTTTGAATCCAGAGACACAAGTTAAATTGGTGTCGCAAACAGCCAATACCAACGTTTGGATGTTGCCAAGTCAGATCGAATCAGTCATTGATACATTGGGTTTGGG
>JAIYBO010000056.1 GCA_027488495.1 Bacteroidota bacterium
CATTGCCATATTTCTTTTTCAGAATGTTACGAAAAACGTCTTCCAAAACGCGCATCATTGTGGCGCGGTCAATGTTTTTGAACTCCTTAAACTCGGAGAAGCTCTCCACAAGGTTGATTCCTAGATCTTTTGCCTTGATTTTCATATTATTTGAAACTGATTATGATGGTTGCAGATTGAATATTGTCGAATGGGATTTCGTGAAGTACTTCGATGGCTTTTTTGCCTTTCTCTTTCACAATTTCTTCGATGATGAAGGTGTTATTTTCTTGGATTTCGATCAATTTTCCAGTAAGAACTTTATCTGGAAGGGTGAATTCGAACGAACGTCCAACGTGTTTTGTGTATTGCTTGCGATTCACCAGGGGTCTTTCGGCTCCGGGCGATGATATTTCAAAGGTAAATGCTTCTTCACTCAAGCCTGAATCTTCGTCATCGATTTTTTCAGAAATGTGCTTGGTGAAATCGGTGATGGCTTTCATCGACAGTGGTTCTTCGCTGTCTACATAGAACTCATAAAGCTTTGCTGCGCTGGCGGTATGAGCCACCAAGAACAGACCGAACAGGGGTGCTTCCTGCTCTACGAGTGCTGTGATTTTTTGTGTTAGGTTTGCCATAGTCAACAAAAAAGGGGACTGCTTTTGGCTTGTCCCCTTCCTAAAGTTTATTGGAAAAGTTCTGCAAATATAAGCAAATTCAAAAACTTTTCAAAATCATTTCAACACCTTGGTTTCAATGATCAGAATATCTCGTGTGGGTCGGTCTTGCATATTGGTGGGCTGATTTTCAATGTTGTTGAGTACATGGTAACCAGACACAAGTTTGCCGAAGACGGTGTAATCGTTATCGAGGTTGGGTGCGCCACCCCACTGGGCATATCGTTTTTTGACGTCGGCAGGAATTTCGCTGAAAAGTTTCTCTACCAGAGGCTTCATTTTTTCCTGTACTTCCAGTTCTATGCTTCTCAGTGCAGCCATGTTGCCAGACTGGCTCATGATTTGGGCGTTTCTCACGGTTTCGGCGTTGGCTGGGTCGGTACGGAAAATTTCAAACGCACGGTTTTCCAAGGCCTGCTTCATTTGGGCGTCGCTTACTTTGGTGCCTGTAACGATGAAGAATTGCGAGCCGGAGCTGTTTTTTTTCGGATTCACCTCGTTGCTTTGGCGAGCCGCAGACAGCGCACCGCGGAAGTGGTAAAGATCACTTCTGATTTCGTTGGGAACTTCGTAGCCTGGTCCGCCATCGCCCAAAGCTGCGGTTGGACTTGCATTTTTGGATTTCGGATCGCCCGTTTGTACCATGAAATCTTTGATCACTCGGTGAAACAGAATGCCATTATAAAAGCCTGAATTCACCAATTTGAGGAAATTGTCTGTGTGTTGTTTTTGTTCGGGGTTAAGGGCCAAAATCATTTCGCCCACCGTTGTTTTGAAGGATACCCTCACCCAGTTTTCGGGTGCTGTGGTGTCGCTAAAATCTTCGCCTGTAGGCTGTTGTGTGGTTGCATTCGTTGAATCTGAATGGTTGGTTTTGCTTCCAGAATTGCATGAGGTATAGGGAACTAACGCTCCCGCCATGATCATTGCAACGGGGAGGAATTTCAAGGTCTTTTTCAACATGGTTTCAATATTACGCTATGGAATTGATTAATTAAATTGAATTATTTCTTCATTTTCAAAGTACTCTACGATGTGTTGGCGCATCAAATTCTCTTGTTCGAGATAACCCAAATTTGGCAATGGGGTGGTGTTTTCCCAAGCCGGCCAACCGTTTTTATCGAATCCCACATGCTTGTAATACCCGCTATAACTGAGGATTTTGCATGTGGCGATGTGCATCAAATGTACCTTTTCTTCTTTGGTGAAGGGCTTGTCGCGCAGTTCCCCCAACTCCCGAATACCAATCAAGAACAGTATGGCATTTAGATCGGGTTTTTTTTCGAAGTTCTCTTCCACGAAGGCCACCACTTGCAGCCATTTATCTCTTATTTCTTGGATCAATCCGTGTGCCATAGTAGTTGCAAAGGTCTGCAATTATTTGTCAGATGGCGGAAGGGTGGCTTAATTTTTGTATTGTTGAAACTGGAAAAATTCAATATGGCATCACCAAAGAGTTTTTTAGGGCCCTTGTTTGAGCGGGCAAAGAACGTGACCGATGTTTTAACGTTGAAGCGGGCGCGGGCCAAGAAGTGGCAAGATCGAACCATAAAGAAAATGTTGTTTCAAGCCAGGGCCACGGCGTTTGGACAGTTTCACGATTTCGAATCCATCCTGATGGTGGAAGACACTGTGGCTCAATTCAAATCGAAAGTGCCCATCACCGATTATGACGGTATGCACGGTTGGTGGCAGCGAGAATACCAGGGGGAAGACAATGTGACGTGGCCGGGAAGTACAAAATATTTTGCGTTGAGTTCTGGAACCACGCAAGGCGCGAGCAAGTATATACCCGTAACAGGTGATCAATTGAAATCGATCATGCGGGCGAGTCGTAGGCAGTTGTTTGCCATCGCCAAAACAGATGTGCCCAAAGATTTCTTCACCAAAGATTATTTGATGATTGGGGGAAGTACGGAATTGAATTTCGACGGTCAGAAGTATTCTGGGGATTTGAGTGGGATTACTACAAGGAATTTGCCATTTTGGATAGAGCGTTTTGCCAAGCCCACGGAGGAAATCAAACGGGAAAAAGACTGGCATCAGAAATTGGAGATCATGGTGAATGAGGCCCCCAATTGGGATGTGGCGATGGTGGCTGGTGGACCTGCATGGATTAAGATGTTGTTTGAGCGAATCATCGCTCGGTACAATCTGAAAAACATCCATGAAATATGGCCGCATTTGAGTGTGTATACTTGGGGTGCGGTTTCACTCACGCCTTACAAGGAGCAAATTGATGCGATGCTTGGCCGCCCGATACATTATTTTGAAACCTATCTGGCGAGCGAGGGCTTCATTGCGTTTCAAACAAAACTGCATAGCCAGGGCATGAGTTTGGTGTTTCGGAACAAAATGTATTACGAGTTTGTGCCTTTCAACGAATCGCATTTTACTGAATCGGGTGAAATTATGGCGGGGGTTCACGCGCTAGACATAGATGAAGTGGAAGCGGGGGTGGATTATGCCATCGTGATCAGTACATCTGCCGGTGCATGGCGATATTTGATTGGCGATGTTATTCAGTTTACAGATGTAGACGCTTGTGAAATTAAAATCACTGGAAGAACCAAACAATATTTGAGTTTGTGCGGAGAGCATTTGTCGGTGGAGAACATGAATCAGGCCACTTGGCAGGTTGGACAGCAATTGGGATTTTCCGTTTCGGAGTTCACTGTGAGGGGTTTGAAGCATGGGGGTGGTGAGATGGGACATCGTTGGTTTTTATCGTACCCGAACGAATCTCCCCAGCCCGATGTGGCACAGGTGAAGGCCCTGTTGGATGAGGCGTTGGGGGTGTTGAACGACGATTATGCCACTGAACGAAAGCATGTATTGAAGCGGATGGAGGTATTTGTATTGCCCGAATCTGATTTTTTGGATTTCATGGATTTGCGGGGCAAGTTGGGTGGTCAGGCCAAATTCCCTCGGGTGATGCCGGAGGGAGTGTATGGTGAATGGATAGAGTTTTTGGGTAGTCGCTACCAAAGGGATACTTTTGCATAATGCAAACGGAATCGAGTTCGAATCATCGCAATTTGGAGCAATTGGATTTTTTGTCGTTGGTGGAAGGCATCAACCGTGAGGATGCATTGTGTCATCAGCGCATCGCACAGGAGGCATCGGTGATTGCGAGTTTGTGCGAATTGGTTTTTGATCGATTGAAGGATGGGGGGCGATTGTTTTATATGGGTGCTGGAACCAGCGGCCGTTTGGGCATTGTAGACGCCAGTGAATGTCCACCCACTTATGGTGTTCCGTTTAACAAAGTGATTGGCATCATTGCGGGTGGCGATGGGGCAATTAGAAAGGCGGTAGAATTTGCGGAAGACGACTGGGACCAGGGGATTTTAGACTTGGAGGAATTTGGTGTGAACGAGAAGGACGTGGTGATAGGCATTGCGGCATCGGGCAGAACGCCTTATGTGATTGGTGCTTTGCGTGCTTGTAGGGAGCGCGGCATCGCCACAGGCGGTGTTGTATGCAACAAGGAGAGCCAAATGCGGGCGGTGTGTGATGTGTGTGTGGAGATTGAAACCGGGCCAGAATTTGTGACTGGGAGTACCCGAATGAAGGCTGGTACTGCCACCAAAATGGTATTGAATATGATTACCACGAGTGTGATGATTCGATTGGGGCATGTGAAGGACAACAAAATGATAGATATGCAGTTAACCAATCACAAATTGATTGCGCGTGGTACGAACATGGTGATGGAGGAAACGGGATTGGGGGAGACAGAGGCCAAGTCGCGGTTGATGGCGGCGGGTTCGGTGCGTAAGGCGGTGGATCAGTGGCGATCCGAGCAGTAATGAAGCGTTAAGCAAGTATTTCCCAGGTGCGATCAGCGAGCAATCGCACAGTATTTAAAAACGCATATGGCGCATTTTTTCCCCATTCATAGGGCGCTACCATGCTGAGGACTTGTGAACCGTCATCTTTTTGATATACATGGTATATGCCGTGGATCACTGGCTCAAAATTGATATCTGCTTTGTAGATTGCATGAGAAAGTGCGAGGCGTTCTTCGATGGCTTTGGCTTGTTTCATCAGCAACTCCGCCTGTTTTTTCAACATGGTGATTTGCTGTTCTGCCTGATGCTGCATGCTTTCATGGGCATTGGCAACCAACAATCGTTTGTCGATGGGTTCAATTTTCGGCGAACTCACACTTAGTGCGTAGGGTGCGCTGTGCGATTCTCCCTGAAACAGGGCGTCTTTTAGTACGAGTGGCCGATTATCGGGTTGGGTATCGTTGGGGTTGTCTATCGACATGAAAAAACTAACAAATTAGTTTCGGAAAAGTTCCAGCGCCCAATCTTTTTGTAGCAGCAGTTCGGCGATTTGCACGGCATTGGTGGCGGCGCCTTTTCTGAGGTTGTCTGATACCACCCACATATTGAGAGTATTGGGGGCTGAATCATCGCGTCTAATCCTACCTACAAACACATCGTCGAGGTTGTGACTGGTGATGGGCATGGGGTATAGGTTGTTGGCGGGATCATCTTGGAGGGTAATTCCGGGAGATTTTGCCAGGGTGGATTTGATTTCTTCGATATCAAATGGGTGTGCAAATGCGGCGTTGATGCTTTCAGAGTGTCCGCCGATGGCTGGGATTCTCACGGTGGTTGCAGTGATTTTAAGGTCGGGCAGTTCCATGATTTTGCGTGTTTCCACCATCATTTTCCATTCTTCTTTGGTATATCCATTGTCCATGAACACATCGATGTGTGGCAATGCATTGAAATCGATGGGGTGGGGGTATACGGTTTCGCCGGGGGTATTATTTCTTTCGTTTTGCAGCTGGGTTACGGCTTTTTGGCCGGTTCCGGTGACGCTTTGGTAGGTGCTCACCACTACGCGAAGCATGTGATAGGCATCGTGAAGGGGCTTAAGTGCTACGACCATTTGGATGGTAGAGCAGTTGGGATTGGCAATGATTCTGTGTTGAGGCAGGATGGCATTGGGGTTCACTTCGGGCACCACGAGTGGCACATCGGGGTTCATGCGCCACGCGCTAGAATTGTCTATGACGATGGTGTTGTTGGCTGCAAATTTTGGTGCCCATTCTGTACTTACTGATCCACCGGCACTGAAAATGGCTATGTGTGGTTTGGCATCTACGGCTTGTTGAAGGCCGATGACGGGGTAATCTGTGCCTTTAAATGTAACGATTTTGCCCACGCTTCTTTCAGAGGCTGTGGGTAGAAGTTCGGTTACCGGGAAATTGCGTTCTGCCAGTACTTCTAGCATTTTGGTACCCACCAATCCGGTGGCGCCTACAACAGCGATTTTCATGTTATTTGTTGGTATGCGCTTGAAAGGGTGTGCTATTTGGGGGCGTTGACGGCAGGGTTTCAGTGGTTACATCACCGGGTTTGGCTGGTTGCGTGTCTTTGGCGGCGGTATCTTGATACAAGTCATCGAACATGGCTTCGTTGCTCAGGCTATCGAGGGAATCTTGTGTGTGTTTTTCTGCATCATTGAATGCGCCTTCGGGATTGTTGGAGCAGGCTGCCAATGCTGTGATGGCGATGATGGCTGTGGCGATGGGAAAGTTATATTTCATGATTACCAAATTTCAAGTGTTTCGAGGAGGTCATTCCAAAGGTCGTAATTTTTCATCCCTACGATGGTTTCTTTTTCACAATTCAGAGAAATGGCATCGTGGTTGAAGTTTTTGATGGTATCGGCCGATGTAGATTGTGGATCTACCAGGTGAATTTGAGTTTTTTCGATATCGGTAACGGTTGCGATGTGCTGGTTGAGCAGCAACCATTCCGTATTGGGGTTGGGCAGGCAGGATTGCCAGAATTGATGATCTTCGGCGGGACATTCAATGGCTTCCACTGGTAGGATGTTGCACCAACTGATGGCCATGTCTTTGAGGTCTCTGTTGGGCAGTTCCAGGGTGAGTTTTGGTCCGGCGCACCAACCAATGATTTCTTGAACTTGTGATAGGGGCAAATCGCCCACTGTAAATCCGATCCACTCTGCCATGGCGGCGGCGGCATAGCGCGCGTCTGAGAGGTCTTGTATGTGATTAAATTTGATTTTCATATCATAAAAAAGGGCTGCAATTGCAGCCCTTCGAAATTGTTATACCAATAATCGGTAGGGCTCTTCCAAGAATTCTTTGAGTGTTTTAAGGAATTGTGCACCCATGGCACCGTCTACTACGCGGTGGTCGCAGCTGAGGGTGACTTTCATGGTTTTCACCGGTTTGATTTCACCATTCACTACTCCAACGGTGTCTTTCACAGTTCCAACGGCCAAAATACAAGCATCTGGTGGGTTGATGATGGCGGTGAATTCATCGATGCCAAACATGCCCAAGTTGCTGATTGTAAAGGTATTGCCTGTCCAATCTTGGGGTTGAAGTTTCTTCTCTTTGGCTTTCTTGCCGTATTCTTTTACTTCGCTGCTGATTTGGCTCAATGATTTGTTATCGGCGAAGCGAACTACTGGAACCAACAATCCATCTTCTACAGCCATGGCCACCCCGATGTGGATGTGGTGGTTATAGCGGATTTTGGTACCCAACCAGCTAGAGTTGATGTTTGGATTTTTGCGCAACGCGGCGGCTGCCGCTTTGATGACCAAATCGTTCATGGAAATCTTCACATCGCTCACGGTGTTCATTTGCTCGCGGGCTTGTGTTGCTTTGTCCATGTTGATTTCCAATGTGAGGTAGAAGTGCGGCGCAGAGAATTTGCTTTCGCCAAGGCGTGCTGCGATGGTTTTGCGCATTTGCGATACGTTCACTTCGTGGAAACTTTCGGTACCGGCGGCCACGGTGGTTGCAACAGGTGCTGCTGTGGTTGTGGTGGCTGGGGTGAAGGTTTCTATATCTTTTTTCACAATTCTGCCGTTTTCGCCAGAACCATTGATATCGTTAATGTTGATGCCTTTTTCCGCGGCCAATTTTTTGGCAAGGGGACTGGCTTTCAATCGATCGCCGTCTGCATGGATTGCCGTGGGTTGTGCAACGGTAGCAGCGGTTGCTGCAGGGGCTTCTGCAACGGGGGCAACAGTAGCTGCAGGTGCTGAAGTTTCAGGCGTAGCAACAGGCGCGGGTGCCGATGCAACAGGTGCTGAGCCCAACAAGGATTTGAAATCCTCTCCAGGGGCACCTACTACAGCGATGATGCTGTCTACCGGTGTGGTATCGCCTTCATTCAACGCCAAATGTAAGATGGTTCCTTTGGCATACACCTCCATATCCATGGTGGCTTTATCGGTTTCCACTTCTGCCAAAATATCTCCGCTTTTCACGGAATCACCTACTTTGTAGTTCCACTTAACGATGACACCTTCAGTCATGGTGTCACTCATTTTGGGTAATCTAACAACTTCTGCCATAATCGTATTGACTTGCAAACTTACAAGTTTTTTGTTTGATCAGGGTATTTTGGTGGGGGATTTTATGAATTCTTGTTGACTTTTTGGGCGATTTTGGTGTGCCAAAAGTACAATAAGTGTCAATTTAACGCTTGTGAGTGTATTTTGGCTCTTGACAAATTGATTGCTTCAGATTTTTTTTGAGAATATTGCGGCAGGGGGATCACAAAACGGGGTGAATGGGTTAAATTTGCCCAACCCCTTATCTATCCATGAGTTCAGCATTTGTATACGAAGATTTTTTGCGGCATGTACTGGCCCACGGCGACCACAAATCGGATCGTACAGGAACGGGCACTGTGAGTGTTTTTGGCGGTCAGTTGCGTTTTGATTTGCAGCAGGGATTTCCGTTGATTACCACAAAAAAGGTGCATTTAAAGAGCATCGTCTACGAATTGTTGTGGTTTTTGAGAGGCGAAACCAACACGGCTTATTTGAAGGAGCATGGGGTGAGTATTTGGGACGAATGGGCCGATGCGGACGGCAATTTGGGTCCGGTATATGGCAAACAGTGGCGTTCTTGGGAGGCCAAAGACGGCAGCGTTATCGACCAAATCTCTGAGGCATTATCGCTCATCAAAAACAGCCCTGATAGCCGCAGAATACTGGTGAATGCGTGGAATGTGGGTGAAATCAAGCAAATGGCTTTGATGCCTTGCCATACCATGTTTCAGTTTTATGTGGCCAACGGAAAATTGAGCTGTCAGTTGTATCAGCGCAGTGCGGATTTGTTTTTGGGTGTTCCTTTTAATATCGCGAGTTATGCTTTGTTGACTTTGATGATGGCCCAAGTTTGTGGATTGCAGCCTGGTGATTTTGTACATACGTTTGGCGATGCGCACATTTACAGCAACCATATGGATCAGGTTCAGTTGCAGTTGTCGCGCGAGCCCAGGCCTTATCCTACAATGAAGTTGAATCCCGAAGTAACTGATTTGTTTGATTTTAAGTTTGAAGATTTCACGCTGGAGGGGTACGATCCACACCCAGGAATCAAGGCACCCGTAGCCATTTAATCGATTAATTCGTCGAACGGCAGATGCGGTTCGGTGATATTCCTGCCCACATTTGTAAATTTGTGACTTTATGAATTGTCGATTGCTAAATACGATTGGTGCGATGATGTGTTTTCTGCTGGGCTTTACGGTTTCGGCGGTGAATGCGCAGGCACCCACGCAAAAAGCGAGTATCAGTGGCTATCTTCGAGAGAAGAGCAGCGGTGAAATGCTCGGAAACGTGGTGGTTGCTGCCGCCCCAAGCAATACCCGAACGCTATCAAACAGTTATGGGTTCTTTTCAATTACATTAACGAAAGGGCAGCCACAATGGGTTTATTTCCGGTTTCCTGGCTTTTACACAGACAGTTTGTATTGGTCGGCCAAGTTGGATACGGCGGTGAACATTGAGTTGGATGCCATTCAAACAGCAGAATCTGTGGGAACGGTCGAAATTCGGGCCAAAAAAACCACCATCGCAGACCGGGCCGACATGAGTAGGATAGATATTCCTGTGCAGCAAATCAAAGATATCCCGGCGTTGTTGGGAGAAAAAGATGTGATGAAGGTGATTCAATTGATGCCCGGAGTACAAAAGGGCGGTGAAGGCCAATCAGGGATTTATGTTCGAGGTGGTGGCCCAGACCAGAATTTGATTGTGTTGGATGAGGCGATTGTTTACAATGCGAGTCATTTGTTTGGATTTTTCTCTTTGTTTAATGGTGATGCATTGCGCAGTGTTGAATTGGTGAAAGGCGGTTTTCCATCGAGATACGGAGGTCGTTTGTCGAGCGTCATCGACATGAACATGAAGGAGGGCAATAACAAGAAATTTGCAGGGGAGGTAGGAATAGGTATTATCAGTTCACGCGCGGTTTTTGAAGGTCCGATTGTGAAAGGCAAAAGTTCATTCATGATATCGGGTAGAAGAACCTATTTGGATGCCTTGGTACAACCGTTGATCATGGCAACTACAAATGGTGCGAATGCGGGTTATTACTTCTACGACATGAATGCCAAGGCCAATTATATTTTATCGGATCGGGATAAATTGTATGTATCGGGGTATTTTGGTAGGGACAAATTTTATCTGAACGACAAGACCAATCAAACGCAGTTTAAGACCAATTTTGGGTGGGGGAATCGCACGTTGACCACGCGTTGGAACCACCAATTTGATGCAAAAACCTTTGCCAATGCTGCGTTGATCTATAGTCATTATGACTTGAGCATCAAGTTGTTACAAAAAGAAAACGATACCAGTCAGTTTGAATTGGATTACAGCAGTACCATCAACGATTACGGGGTAAAATACGATGTGGATTACCGTCCCAATCCCAAGCATTTGATTCGCTCCGGATTTTCTGTGATCAATCATCAATTCAGTCCGAGCGCCATCGTATTAAAAGTGGGCAAGGATTTCAATTTCAATCGCAAGATCCAAGTGATCAATACTTATGAGAGTGGCGTGTATGTGGAGGATCAGTGGAGGGAAGGTCGATGGAATTTGTATCCAGGTTTGCGGGTGAGTCATTACGTGGTAGACCAAAAGCAGGTTGTAAACCCGGAGCCAAGGATGAGTGTTGCATACAATATTCGTAAGGATTTGGCTTTGAAGGGCAGTTATGCGTTGATGAATCAGTACATTCATTTGTTGAGCAGCACGGGGATTGGTTTGCCTACAGATTTGTGGGTGCCTGCCACGGCCAATGTGAAGGCGATGCAGAGTCAGCAATTTGCGGCTGGGGTTGCGAAGGATTTCAACAAGGGTTATTCATTGAGTGTTGAGGGGTATTATAAGACCATGAACAACGTGATTACTTATAAGGAGGGCGCTTCGTTTTTATTGAACGACGATTTCTTTAATCCGGGTGTGTCGGTGAACGAAAAAGCTTGGGAGTCTCAAGTAACGAGCGGGCAGGGATGGAGTTATGGCACTGAGGTGTTTTTGCAAAAGCAGGTGGGTAAATTGAGTGGTTGGATTGGATACACTTTGAGTTGGACGCAGTTGCAGTTTGACCAGGTGAATCAGGGCGAGAAATTTTATGCGAAGTATGATCGCAGGCACGATGCGTCAGTTGTGGCGATTTACCGGTTGAACAAGTTGTTTACAGCATCGGCTACTTGGGTTTACGGAACGGGAAATGCCATCACGATGCCACAGGGTTATTTGCGTGGTTCTGGGCATTACATGGGTTCAATTCCTGAGGTTTGGGATCCAGCGAGTGGCTTTTTTAACAATGAAATCATTGATTACGGCAAGAGGAATAGTTTCAGGATGGAGGCCTATCACAGATTGGATGTGGGGTTCCAATTTAGAAAAGAAAAGCCCAGGGGCATAAAAACATGGGAATTGAGTTTTTACAACGCCTATAATCGATTCAATCCATTTTTTTACTACGGACAAATGAACGATCAGGGAACGGTTCGGACTTTGAGAAAGGCCACATTGTTTCCTATGATTCCGTCTTTGAGTTGGACTTTTAAATTTCGGTAATGATAAAGCATTTAACATATAAAAGTATGCGTTTGGGGTGGATATTGATCGTGTTTTTTGGATTCACGGGTTGCTATGATCAGGCGGCTGAAGTGGATTTGCCTACTTATAACAAACGGACAGTAATCACGAGTTATTTGTCGCCCAAGGATCAAAACATCACGGTAGAATTGACTTATACATTGCCATATTTTGGCAAGCAGGTTGCGGATGTGCCTAGAGTGGGAGATGCGAAGGTGGTGGTTTCGGATATGACGGTGGGTAAATCTGTACAGTTGCCTTTTGATTCCTCGATCATGTTGTATCGGATTCGGGCTTTCGCGTTGCCCATTGTGAACGATCACGAGTATAGGATAGATGTTATCATGAAGGATGGCACCACGCATTGGTCAAAAACTAGGATTCCACCTGCCTTGAAGGAAGCGGATTTGAAGGTTGGAAAATTTGTTGTGGGCAAATTGGAAGAATCGAATTGGGGTGGGCAATCGGTGAGTGCGAGTTTGGAAATGATCGCGGGCAATACCCAAACAGGATTTTACTATTCGCCACAATTTGAAATGGTTTTGGAAGATGGGAACGGCGATTTTTATGGGAGTTTACTTTATTTTCCCAATGAGGGTATCGAAGCAGGGAAAACTGGGGATGCACTGAGGTATTTGTTCAATGACCGCATTTACATCGATCAATTTTCGGGCGGATCTCCTGCTTTGGATCCCTTGATTTTGAAAGAGGTGGTGGGCACGTTTTGGGTCATGGATGAGGGTTATAAAGAGCGGTATGTAAGGGAAATGCAGATATCGGACAATCCATTCGCTGAGCCCATTTTGATGTATTCCAATTGGAGCAACGGAGCCATTGGTGCTTTGGGTTCTTATGATTGGGTAGAAGCTGTGATCACCCCGTAATACCGGGATGTTCTTGCGTTCGAGTGGACGCGCTTTCATTGAATTCCACTTTTGTAGTCATGTGGATTCATTGATTTGCGATTGATTGTTGCCATGGCGACTTTCGTAACACATGTTGGATGCATTTTTCACACCCATAGACGAAGCCATTTGGGCCCCTTACAAGGAGCGTAAAGAGTTGGTGGGTGGTAAGTTACTGGTCAATGGGAAGTCATTCCCGAAGTTGAAGAAGGCCAAATTGGTGGTGATTGGTGGCGGGACCGATGCTGACTTTTTCCGTCGTGCATTTTACAAACTGTCTTGGCGATTTGGCGATTTGGTGATGGCAGATTTGGGTAATTTGGTAGAGGCTGCTGATGAAAAACAGAGGCAATTTGCATTGAGCGAGGCGGTGGGTGAATTGTTGGAAATGGGTTTAAAGGTGGTTGTGGTTGGTGGTCAGAGCAGTCAGATTTACGGTCATTACAAAGCTTACAGGCAGCATGAAACGCCTGTTGAAATTGTGCAGGTAACGCCAGGTATCGACATGGAGGAGGGCACACCATTGCGCAGTATTTTGGTAGAGAAGCCGAGCAATTTGTTCAATATTGATTTTTTAGGAACCCAGTCGTACTACATCACTGAAAGCACGGCTGCATTGTTGGAGAAGATGTATTTCGAAAATCATCGCTTGGGCGAGGTTCGGGATGCCATCGAAGAAACAGAACCCATTTTACGCAGTGCTCACATGTTGCAATTTGATATGAACGCCATTCGTAGGTGTGATGCTCCGGGTACAGAATTGGCATCGCCCAATGGATTGTATGCAGAGGAAGCTGCCAGGATTGCGAGGTATGCGGGGATTTCGAATCAGCTTTCTACGGCATTGTTTTATGGTTTAAAATCGGGGGAAACCGATTCTAGTTCATGGGATTTGATGGCACAGATGGTTTGGTATTTTGTGGATGGATGTACCAGTAGGTACAACGACCACCCCACCCATGATTCTACGGATTTTTTGATTTATAGAAATCGATTGAGCAGTACAGGCCATGAAATTGTGTTTTACAAAAGCCGCAAGAGCAATCGTTGGTGGATGGAAATTCCGCATCCATACGATCAGAGAACTTTTTTCATTGGTTGTTCGTACAGAGATTATGAGGAAGTATGCGCTGATGAAATGCCAGATCGATGGTGGCGTGCCTATCAGCGGTTGATGTAATTGCATTGCGATATGAATCGCTGCTTGGGATGCGGTTGAGTGTATTTCTTGGGGTGATATTCGATAAATTATCGGGCAATTCTTAAACCAAATTCGATTTATTGTGTTCTACTCCAAGCAACTGAACTAAATTTGCACCCGTTATGACAGAAGGATTTTTTCCATTAACCATCAAAAAATTGGTCCGTGAAACAGCTGACGCCACCACAATATATTTTGAAGTCCCTGA
>JAIYBO010000055.1 GCA_027488495.1 Bacteroidota bacterium
AGAAAAAGTATTTAATGTAATATCTTCACAATTGAAATCACTGCGAGTTATATGAAAATTACAGAACAAAGAGTCAAAGAACTTGCGCATTTGTCGCGCTTGCATTTCGAGGGAGAAAGCCTTCAAAAAATGCAAAGTGATTTGGTAGACATCTTGGCGATGTGTGAAAAGCTGAATGAGGTAGATACGGAAGGTGTTGAACCCCTCATCTATTTAACAAACAGTGAAACAGTGCTTCGTGAGGATGTGGTGGTTCAAACCATTACCCATGAGGAAGCGTTGAAGAATGCCCCCAAAGCGGATAGCGATTTCTTCCGAGTACCCAAGGTGATTGATGGCAATGTCTGAGGCTCTAATCTCTCTCCAAGAAATTCGTAAAACCTATATACTGGGCGAACAAACCGTGCATGCCCTCAAGAAAATAGATTTAGATATTTATCGTGGTGAATATGTGGCATTGATGGGACCCTCCGGTTCCGGAAAAAGCACATTGATGAACATCATTGGATGTTTGGATACCCCGTCTTCTGGCAAATATTGGCTGAATCACAAAGAAGTAAGCCAGATGTCGGATATTGAATTGAGCAAAGTTAGAAATGATGAAATCGGCTTCGTATTTCAAACATTCAACTTGTTGAATAGACTCACCTCTCTCGAAAATGTGGCGCTTCCCCTAGTGTATGCAGGCATTTCCCAAAAAGAAAGAAATGAACGTGCTGCAGAAACCCTGAACAAAGTGGGTTTGGGGAATAGAATGGATCATAAACCCAATGAATTATCGGGTGGTCAACGTCAGAGGGTGGCTGTTGCTCGGGCGCTGATCAATAACCCCAGTTTGTTATTGGCCGATGAGCCTACGGGCAATTTGGACACCCAAACATCTCATGAAATCATGGCATTGTTCGAAGAAATTCATGCCGGGGGCAATACAATTGTTTTGGTAACACACGAAGAAGACATCGCCAAGCATGCAAAGAAAATTGTGCGTTTGCGTGATGGCTTAATTGCGTTATGATCAGTCCTGTTATTGGTTGGTATTTCAAACAACGCGGCAAAGAGTTGCGTGTAAACATCGATCAATCACTGCGCAAACAAGATGAGTTATTTCAGGATTTGATGGAGCAGTTGCTTCAAACAGAATACGGCAGAATTCACGGAATAGAAAAGGGCATCACGTATCAAGATTTTTCAAGCAAACTGCCTTTGGCTACGTTTGAAGATTTTTTACCTTACATCGAAAGAATGCAAGCAGGGGAGCAGCAATTGCTTTGGCCGAGTGATATTAAGTGGTTTGCAAAAAGTAGTGGCACCACCAGCAATGTTTCTAAGTTCATTCCAATGAGCTATGAAATTATGGAGTATAACCATTTGGAAGGTGGCAAGGAGGCGTTGTCGCAGTTTTTTTCATTCTATCCCGATGGGAAAATTTTCGAAGGCAAGGGCTTGTTGATTGGCGGAAGTACAAAACAAAGTGACGGGGATGATGGGTATTATTTTGGAGATTTAAGTGGCATTCTCATGAATCATTTGCCAAGTTGGGCCAATTGGAAAAGTACGCCAGACATTGATGTGGCTACCATCGAAAATTGGGAAGACAAACTAGAGAAAATGGTTCAAATCATCAAAGATGAAAATGTAACCAGTGTGAGCGGCGTGCCCACTTGGACGGCCGTGGTGATGCAGAGAGTATTAGAAGTTACCGGCAAAAAACACATCCTAGAGGTATGGCCAAATTTTGAGCTGTTTATCCATGGCGGTGTGAATTTTGGCCCCTATCGATCCCAATTTAATGCCTTATTGCCTGGAGATCAGGTAAAGTACATTGAAACCTATAATGCGAGTGAGGGTTTCTTTGGATTGCAGTTCGAAGCCAACAAACCGGAAATGGTGCTTTTGTGTCATTTGGGAGTATTCTATGAATTTTTTCCGGTGTTGGAAGGGCCAACTAGCGAGAATGTTGTGCGTTTGTGTGATGTGAAAGTGGGTGTTAATTACGCTGTGGTGATATCAACCCTAGGCGGCCTTTGGAGATATATCATCGGCGATACCGTTCAATTTACATCAACCCATCCGTTTACTTTTACAATTACAGGAAGAACGAAATTGTTCATCAATGCGTTTGGTGAAGAGTTGGTGATAGAAAATGCGGAAACTGCCATTTCTAAGGCGGCCCTAGACACCCAATCAGTGGTAACGGATTATACCGCAGCCCCCATTTTTTTAAATGCTCAAGGCGATGGTGGGCATGAATGGTTAATAGAGTTTTCTGTTGAACCAACAGATATTCAGCAATTTGAGGTGTTATTGGATGATGCGCTGAAATCAGTAAACGACGATTACAAGGCCAAAAGGCAAGGAAACATCGTGATGAAATCGCCCAAAATCATAGTCGTACCCCAAAATACATTTCATGCATGGTTGAAATCGAAAGGTAAATTGGGCGGACAGAACAAAGTACCAAGGTTGAGCAACGATCGTAAAATCATTGAGGAAATCAAGCAATTGATGGGATTGCATTAAGCAGTAAAATCGTATTTTTGTCTTTTAAAGACCTATGTACGGAGCCATTAAACAACACTTGGCGGCTGAGCTGAAAAGCATCGAAGAAGCCGGATTATTCAAGAAAGAAAGAATCATTACCACCCCACAAGACGCTGTTATTCGACTTTCGGATGGTAGTGAAGTTGTGAATTTTTGCGCCAATAATTATTTGGGATTGAGCAGCCATCCTAGAGTGGTTGAGGCGGCCAAACGTGCCATAGATACACACGGTTTTGGTATGAGCAGTGTGCGTTTCATTTGTGGTACCCAAGACATTCACAAAGAACTTGAAGCAAAAATCGCCGAGTTTTATGGTACAGAAGACACCATTTTATATGCCGCAGCTTTTGATGCCAATGGTGGTGTTTTTGAACCATTGTTGGGGGAGCAAGATGCAATCATTTCGGATAGCTTAAACCATGCCTCTATCATCGATGGGGTTCGTTTATGCAAAGCGATGCGTTTCCGCTATGAGAATAATAATATGGCAGATTTGGAAGCCCAATTGATCGCTGCCCGCGAAAAAGGGGCGCGTTTCATTTTGGTTGTTACGGATGGCGTTTTCTCTATGGATGGCTATGTGGCTCAGTTGGATAAAATTTGTGATCTGGCTGAGAAATATGATGCGATGGTGATGACTGATGAATGTCATGCCGCAGGTTTCATCGGCGCCACCGGTCGCGGTACACCTGAATATTGCAACGTTATGGGTCGTGTTGATATCATCACGGGAACTTTGGGCAAAGCATTGGGTGGAGCCATGGGCGGATACACTACCGGACGAAAAGAGATCATCGAGTTGCTTCGTCAAAGAAGTAGGCCTTATTTGTTCAGTAATTCTTTGGCTCCTAGCATTGTGGGTGCAAGTATCGAAGTGCTCAACATGTTGAACGAGACCACGAGTTTGAGAGACAAATTGGAAGCCAATGTGAAGCGTTTCAAAGCAGGCATTAAGGCGGCGGGTTTTGATATCAAGGACGGCGATAGTGCCATTGTACCGGTCATGTTGTACGATGCAAAATTGAGTCAGGATATGGCGAATGCGCTGCTTGATGAGGGTATTTATGTTATTGGATTTTTCTTCCCTGTGGTACCTAAAGAACAAGCAAGAATTCGGGTTCAGTTGAGTGCTGCACACGAGTTTGAACACATAGACAAGGCCATCGCGGCGTTCACCAAAGTGGGTAAATCATTGGGTGTAATAGCCTAAACCCCTATATTTGTTTTTTAAGGAATACAGAAATGTCTATTTGGAGAAAGAAACCCATAGCTGCGTATCAAGCGGATGCTAAAAAGAATGACCTGAATCGTGTGTTAACCCGTTGGGGTCTTACATCTTTAGGGATTGGTGCAATCATAGGTGGTGGAATTTTCACATTAACGGGTATTGCGGCCCACAATCACGCCGGACCTGCATTGGCATTGGCCTTTGTAATTGCCGGTATTGGTTGTTTGTTTGCTTCATTGTGTTACGCAGAATTCGCATCAGTATTGCCAGTTGAAGGTTCCGCTTATGCCTATGCTTACGGAACAGTGGGCGAATTATTCGCTTGGTTTATTGGTTGGAACTTGATTTTGGAATACATGATGGGTGCAACCACGGTGGCCGTTGCTTGGAGTGGTTATTTCACCAAGTTGCTTCATTTGTTTCATATTAATCTACCTGAATATCTTATCAATGACCCTGTAACCTATGGAGGAAATGCATTCAATTTGCCGGCCTTCATCATTACTTGGGTGATTACGGCCATTTTGGTGAAAGGGATCAAAGAAGCTGCTTCTACCAACAACATCATTGTGATTGTGAAAGTGGCTGTGGTTCTTTTTGTAATCATCGCAGGTTCTTTCTTTGTTGATACAGCAAATTGGCATCCATTTATCCCCGCTGAGAAAATGGGTGAAGATGGACATTTACACTTTGGTGTTGGCGGAGTTCTTACGGCTGCTACCATTGTATTCTTTGCTTACATTGGCTTTGATGCGGTATCAACCCAAGCAGGAGAAGCCATTAATCCCAAAAAAGACGTACCATTCGCCATTATAGCATCGTTGATTATTTGCACACTGCTTTATATCGCTGTGTCTTTGGTATTGACCGGTATGGTTCCTTACAACCAACTTGATTTGAAAGCCCCTGTTGCCTCAGCATTCGCGGGTGCTGGTATCGATTGGGCGGTTTATTTGATAACCATCGCTGCTACAGCCGGTTTGATGTCGGTGATGTTGGTGATGATGCTCGGACAAACGCGTATCTTCTTAGGAATGGCGAAAGATGGTTTGTTGCCAAAGAACATGTTTGGTTCTTTACACCCCAAATTCAAAACGCCCTATAAGAGTACCATTTTGGTTGGTTTTATTGTTTCTATCGTTGCTGCCTTAACACCCATTGATAAAGTATCAGAAATGTGCTCTATGGGTACACTGCTTGCCTTTGCCATGGTGTGCTTGGCCGTGTTGATATTGCGCGTGAAACAACCAGAATTGGAACGCCCATACAAAACGCCATTCATTTATTTTGTTGCACCAATGGGTGTGGCTTTTAACGTATTCTTAATGTCACAAGTGCGTGAGAATACCTGGTATGCCTTTTTGATCTGGGGTACATTGGGTGTGATTATATATTTCTTGTATAGCCGCAAACATTCTAACTTGAATAAAGCAGAATAACTCAAATTTTTGGAACATAGAAAAAGGCTTGGTAACACCGAGCCTTTTTTGTAATATCCCATTCACAAAATGACAACTTCAAAAAAACTTGGACTTTTTGATTCCACCTTGTTGGTATCAGGCAGCATGATTGGTAGCGGAATATTTCTGGTTACCTCTGATATGACGAGGCAGCTGGGTAGTGGGCCGCTGGTATTGTTGGCTTGGGTGCTCACGGGGATAATTACATTGATGGCGGCATTGAGCTTTGGCGAGTTGGCCGCGATGATGCCCAATGCCGGCGGACAGTACAATTTCGTAACGCGTATTTATGGCAAGCGAATGGGCTTTGTATATGGTTGGGCTGTATTCTCCGTGATTCAAACAGGTGTTATTGCTGCCGTAGCGATGGCTTTTGCCAAACATTTGGGCATTTTTACATTGGGCCACGACAAAGTGGTTTTCAGTGTTGTTTTATTTGGCGATGGTGAATGTGGAGGCGGAACAACTTTCAAACTGCTTGCAGGTCAACTCATTGCCATCGCTAGTATTGTTTTACTAACCTTTATCAATGGATTGGGAATTCAAGAAAGTAAATGGGTTCAGCGAATTTTTACGATGGCCAAATTGATCGCATTGGGGATTTTAATCTTCGGTGGCTTGTACATATTAGCTGGGGGCGAGTTCAATGGAATTAAAAACTATTTCTGGGATAATATGTCGGATGGGTTCAGCGGATCCCAATTTGAGCCCACCAGTGAATCAAATAGATTAAAGGGTGATATTGAGCCTGTTTTGGGTAAATGGGAGTCGTTGGCAGGGATTGGATTGATGTTGGCTTTTGCCAGTGCGATGGTTGGGAGTTTGTTTTCTTCAGATGCTTGGCAAGGCATTACGTTTATGTCGGGCGAAGTTGAAAATCCTAGTAAGAATATTCCCAAAGCCCTGCTGTATGGCACTTTTGTGGTGACTGTGGTATACTGCTTGGCGAATGTGGCATACATGACATTATTGCCTTTAAAGGGTTTGCCTTGGAATGAGGCGTTGGCTGCAATAGGTGGTGATGGTTTGGTAGATGATTTCAATTTTGGTATTGCTCATGCGAATCAAGATCGGGTGGGTGTGGCTTCTGCCTCTGTTTTGATGGGTTCAACGCAGGATCAATCTGCGGGCATGATGGGTTTGTACTCCATGGCTATATTGATCATGGTGAGTACTTTTGGCTGTAACAATGGATTGATTTTGGCCGGGAGCAGGTTGTACAAAGCCATGGCAGACCATGGTTTATTTTTTCAGCGTGCAACTAAATTGAATGGGAAAGGCGTTCCTGCCAACGCATTGTGGATGCAAGCTTTTTGGGCGAGTTTGTTGTGTTTGAGTGGCACTTATGGAGATTTGTTGAGCTATTGCACCTTTGCTTCCCTGTTATTTTACATCATTACGGTTGCTGGGGTATTGATATTAAGGCGCCGAGAACCTGAAGCCGATCGACCCTATCGCGTTTGGGGATATCCATTTTTGCCCATCGCCTATTTGATATTGGCCGGTTTTGTTGCAGTGGGTATCCTTGTGAGTCAATTCAACATCGCCATAACTGGAATTGGCATCGTGGCATTGGGATGGCCCATTTATTACTTTTTTAAGCCCAAGGGACAATCCAATCATTGAAAACAGGCACTTGGAGCATCGGAGCATTTAAAACGCCCCAGCGCTTCGCAGACCGCAAAAAAAAGCAATCTGAATTACCCTGGGGTATATTCAAAACTTGAATTAAAATCGAATTGTTTTTTTCTCAATTGAGCTTGAGCCGAAAGCATTGGAAGCAAATCGCCAAATTGATCTAAATATAAACTCTGATCACCATCGCTGAGGGCTTCGTTGGGTTGATTGTGAACCTCAATGATGAGTCCGTCTGCTCCAGCTGCAATTGCGGCGCATGAAACGGGAGATACCAAATCTCTTAGGCCAGTACCTTGACTTGGGTCTAAAATAATGGGTAGATGGCTAAGGGTTTTGATGAGCGGTATCGCGGCGATATCCAGTGTGTTTCGTGTGGCTGTTTCAAAAGTGCGAATGCCTCTTTCACACAAAATTACCTTTTCGTTTCCGCTGCTCACAATATATTCGGCGGCCAACAACCATTCTTCGATGGTACTGCTCATGCCTCTCTTGAGTAAAATGGGTTTACCGCATTTACCCAAAGCCTTTAGGAGTGGATAATTTTGCATATTGCGGGTGCCTACCTGTAGGATATCGGCATATTCACACAACTCATCAATTTTATCCATGCTCATGATTTCAGAGACCACGGCCAAACCATACTTATCGCCGGCTTCTCGCAACAATTGCAGTCCTTCGGTTTTTAGGCCTTGAAATGAATATGGACTCGTTCTGGGTTTGTATGCCCCACCACGTAAAAATTTTATGTTTCGTTTGGATAGGTATTCAGAGATGGTAAAAATTTGTTCACGGTTTTCTACAGCGCAAGGCCCGGCAACCATCATCAAATCTTTTCCTATGTTAACACCATTTACAACAAATGTGGTATCGTCTTGTTTCCATTCTCGACTCACTAATTGGTAAGGTTTTCGGTTGCCCATAGACATGAAACAATATTGGGTTAATTGGGTTTCGTGTAAGTGATAATTAATTTCGTTTTTGAGTGATCAATGGCGGCCCGTGCACCAATCACTGGATTGTCTGATGGCAGTGCCAAGAATAAACCGAGGTTGGTGTTGAGTTCTCTAAAGTATTGATCATTCAAAATGTTTTGAATGTGCCTTGTAACGGTGAATTTGTAGCATTTTTTACTTTCATCGTATACACCCCCGAAGGAATTGGGAGAGAATGTGGCATCATCAATGAGTTTGTTTCGCTTGCTGTTTTTGTTCAATGGTTGGAACAAATTCAATCTTGGAGGCGCAAAATGTGTTGGCGTGGTAATGTTGTTGGTGTAAAACAAGATCTCGGCCTTGTTGATCCCTACATTTCCGTTTTTAATAAGGTTGTGGATGTATGGAATTTGAATTTCGGTTTTAAGTCCACTCAATGCTTGCACATAGGTTACAGGGTAATTGTCTTTTTTCTCCAATTGATTCAAAATCTCTTGCGGGTAGGGCCCTGTTTTTCCTTGATTCACAATGTTAGATTTTCCATCAAACCCAAAAACAAACGTGCTGGTATCGTTGTAGTACAATAAAATTTTTGCGCGATATGACAGTGAAATCACGTTTGCGAGGTCAAATACTGCGTAACCGCCTTCACCCGGCATGAGCTCATCGTTTTCTGGTACAATGGCAATGCCTTTGAAGTGTTTTGCCAAGCCTTCATTGGATTGATAAGCCTCGATGGGCATTTGTTGTAAACTCCGAGCAAACTCAGCGCTTAACTTGATCATCAAACCTGGCTTAAGCCCCATTTTGTCTTTGCGATATCCGATAGAATCAAATTTCTGCTGATACATTGGACCGTAATGATTCGAAGAAACATTGGTGTTGTAAGACATCTTCTGCTTTTGGTAATATACATTGCTTGCAGTAATGGCTTCAGACAGTTTAAAAATCTGTAATCGTTGTTTGGTAAGATGATTTCCGTAAAAGTTCAAGCCATCTACCATGGGGATATAGAGAATCGCTGAATCTGGTTCGATGCCGTTGGGAAAATTGTTTTCAGGCTCCAGAATAAGCATTTTCGCGAAAATGCTTGCCTTGCTTTTTCCTAAAATGGGGTCGTTCATTTCGCCCAAAAGGGAATAGCTGATTCCGTTGCCCGGCAAAGAGTCTTCTTGGATGGTACGTGTAAGCAGTGTGAAGCTATCAGTCCGAAATATATCGAGTTGATTGTTATTGCTTTGGCCATCGATAATGATGTTTCCGTCCTGTTTTTTACAAGATGAAAACAATGCAGTTAGTGCAAACAGAAGCGACAGGAAAACGCGTGTTTTCAAAATATAAATTAAGAGAGCAAGCGTTCGTACAATGTACCGTATTGAGTGGCAGCGTCTTCATCGCTGTGTCTCATGACGATTTTATCCAATAAATGCGCCTCAACAACGCGATGTGCTTCTTCACTGTTGGTTACGATGGCATCGGAATGTTTCACAGCGCCAATGTTCATTGCATCTACGCTGGCATCGCCAAAGCATTTCATGCAATCATCGTCCAAAGAGTTCAAACTGGCTTTTCTAGCGAAGTCATCGCCCAAATTGATTTTGTCTTCATCGCAGTATACGCTGAATACAATTTTGGTGTTTTTGAAAACGGGCTCGTCTTTGTAAATGGTTTTCAAATACATGGGGATCAAACTGGTCATCCAACCTTGACAGTGGATGATGTCGGGCGCCCAACCCAATTTTTTCACAGTTTCCATCACGCCTTTACAGAAAAAGATGGTGCGCTCATCGTTGTCATCGAACAATTTGCCGCTTTCATCATGGAACAGATATTTGCGATGGAAATAATCTTCATTGTCCAAGAAGTAAACTTGCATCTTGGTCTGGGGTATAGATGCTACCTTGATGATAAGTGGGTTGTCGTTGTCGTCGATGCTGATGTTGATACCAGACAATCTTACCACTTCGTGCAATCTATTTCGTCTTTCATTGATGACACCGAAACGAGGAACGAGGATACGAATTTCATTTTCTTGCTCTTGAAGTGCTTGTGGCAACATTCGAGCAACTGTTGCTAGCGGCGACGTCTCGAGGAAGGGAGACATTTCAGAACTTACAAACAGTACACGTTTTTTTTTTTTTTTTTTGGTGTGTGGTAATCTCTGCTAAGAAAAAGATTACAAAAGTATAATAAAAAAATCGGAAATTGAAACAACAATCTTCGCAGAACCTAGGAAAAATCGTTATTTGCACCCTCTTTTGGGTTAAAAATGAAGGTATTTGAACGAGCCGAGGATTTATTGCACATTCACAGTGACTTAGGATCACAACAATTGGCGTTTATTCCAACCATGGGTGCATTGCATCAAGGGCATTTGTCTTTGGTTAGAGCAGCGCAAGCCAAAGGCCATAAAACCATTGTTAGCATTTTTGTGAATCCTTTGCAATTCAACAATTCTGAAGATCTATTGAAATATCCAAGAACGCTACAAGCAGATCTAAAATTGCTTGATGATCAAGGGGTTGATTGGGTTTTCACTCCAAACATCGATGAAATGTATCCAGCGTCCATTGCCGATGTTGAGGTGGATTTGGGTTTGTTGGAAGACCGGTTTGAGGGGGCGTTTAGGCCTGGACATTTTCATGGCGTAGTACAGGTTGTGTATCGGTTGTTTAAATACGTAAATCCTTCTGAGGTGTTTTTTGGACAAAAGGATTTGCAACAGTGTTTGGTGATTGAACAACTCATTGAACAGGTTTTTCCGCACATCAAAATGCATAGAGTGCAAACCATGAGAGAAGATTCCGGGTTGGCGATGAGCTCAAGGAATGTAAGATTGTCACCAGAATCATTACTTAAAGCGGCGGAAATTTCAAAATCACTGAAAGACATCGCCACAAGAAAAGAGGAATTTTGCGAAGCCATAGATTTGCATTCACAAAGACTGGCAGCAATTGGAATTGAAGTTGAATACTTGAATTGTGTGTCTTTGCCTTGGATGGATGCCTTGGAATGCGATCATTTTACCAAGGAGCCGAACCCATCTAATGGTCATCAAAATGCCGTCATTTTTGCGGGTAGCTTAAACGGCGTGCGGTTGATTGATAATTGGGTATTTTAAGATTGGCTTGAATTATTCTCGATTTTTGGAGTCGATTGTAATCGTCACGGGTCCGTTATTCACGATTGTAACCTCCATGTCCGCACCAAATTCTCCAGTTTTCACTGACAGGCCATGCTGAACTCTCAGCAATTCAATGAATTTCATGTACAATGGTATGGCCTTTTCGGGTCTTGCTGAACGAATGAAAGACGGTCGATTGCCTTTGGCTGTTTGGGCAAATAGAGTAAATTGACTCACAGCGAGAATTTCGCCTTGGATGTCTAAAACAGATAGATTCATTTTGCCCTCACTGTCCGAAAATATGCGCATGAGTGCTGTTTTTTGAGCCAACCATTCAGCGTCTGACTCTTGATCATTTTCTTCCACCCCAATGAGCACCACAAGTCCAGGTCCAATTGATTTTTGATCACGCCCGCTGATCAAAACTTGGGCGGATAAAACACGTTGGATAACCAATCTCATGGTGCAAATTTGGATGAATTATGAATGTTAGTTTTTAACGATTTTCTTTTGAGAAATGAGACCACCTTCGTTCAATCGAACAAGGTATATGCCTGTACTCCATTGTTGGGTGGGAATGATCATGGTATTTGTAACAGCATTGGTTTGGAATACCACTTTTCCTTGCATATCAAGCACTTCTACAGTACTCTCAGCAGAAATCGCACCAGTTAACATCAAGTTAATGTCCGATGTGGTTGGGTTTGGAGAAACAGAAATTCTATTATCTGGGCCATTCAACACTTGGCTTGCCAATACGGCTGTTCCGTCTTTGAATGCTTTTTTGATGGCATCGTTGTAATGAATGGTTCCGCCATTGTCTATCATGCCTGTTTTGTCGATGAACATAGATACAACGTGCATTTGCGTCAAATCCCAGCTGGGGTCAATATCAAAGGTGAAATTATGAACGAATTTTTGTCCGGCCGAAGCGCTGGCTCCAAAGGCATTGGGCAAACCGGAGAATGTAGGGGCGATGGCTCTGCCCACATGATCATACACCATTTGAGCTGCTGGTACAGGGTTTGGCAGTTTTTCATATCCACCCATAACACCGCTACCGCCGCCCGCATAGGCATTGGATTGGTTGTATCCGGAGGTCGTTCCTGTTACATCATCTTCAACGATAACACAAGCAATGCGATAATCCCCGCTGATGGCTGATTCAATGGTGGTTTCAACACTTACGCTCATCACCTTGGTTGCAGCGTCGTATTTGGCAGCAATGTCCATCACACCTTTGGGTGCAATTTGGATTCTATTGATGAAATCACCACCCATCGCAGATGGATCCATTTTTGCGCCACGGTCAACCAAAGCGCTGGGGTATCCACTAATTTTCGAAGCGATGGAGGCGTCGTAGTAAGGGTTTTCCATGGGGTCGTTGTTGTGTACAGCGATGCCTTGGAAAAAGCCATCATATTTGTCGTGCATGGTTTTGAGCGCAACAGCTCCCCTGGGGCACCATTGACACCAAGTGCCTGTGGCTTCTTCACCAATAACCACTTTTCCTTTTGCAGGTACGATGGGATTGATGGTGAGGGTTTTGCTGTTATCGGCGTTGTTGTCATCTGCTGTTCCGTTTACGGTTACGATGGAAGCAACAACATCAGCAATACCACCCACAATGCTGATGGGATTATCGAGATTTGATGAATAAAGTCCGCCCGAAGCAATGGAAATGCCTGTGAGTTTTTTAGAGCTCGTATTTCCGTTGTATTTGAGAGAAATTTCAGCTTCGGTAATGGTGGTGGTACCCAAGTTTCTGATTTCTACAGAAGGAGTTACATTGGCGCCGGCCAAATAACCCATAACATTTCCAATGTAAGTAACTGAGGCGTTTTTAGATGTGGGAGAATATGAGGTGTATGTATAGCTCACATCGTCAACATAGAACGAACTACCATTGATTGGAAACAAATCCATAGAAGCAATGGCACGTGTGGAATTCTGGAATGAACCCGCTTTTGTGCCATCGATATAAAGATCCCAACTATTGGTATTCAAATCAACCTTCAATTGGAATTCAAACCACTGTCCTTGTGGATAGCTCACGCTAAGCAAACTTCCTGCTGCTTGGTTGTTGATGTTGAGGGTTTTGTTTTCATTGAAATATACATCGATGGTATATCCTTTTCCAACGGTGGTTTGCTCTTGAAAGTTGAAGTAGGCGTTTTTACCTGCGTCAACGTTCATGTTCATTTTCAATTCAAACTGACCGTTGTTTCTAGCGCCACCGAAGGGTAAAATGACATCGGCGGGTCCCCCGTTTGCTGCAGTGGATTGGAAATAGATGGAATTGCTTCCACTTTTTGCTTTGGTGTTTGTGACTTTCACGTCATCGGCACCGCCATTGGGGCTTGACCATGTTTCCCAAACGGCGCTTTTGGCGGCCAAATTGTCTCCAGACGCGTAGCTGTCAAAATTGTCGCTGAAAGTTTGACCGAACGCATTGCCAATCAACAAACTCCCGATAATAATTAGGTATTGTTTCTTCATAAATGTTGCTAATTTTCAAATATAGGCGAATCCATGAGCATTGAAACATTCTCGTATTTTTGCTAAAAGCATTTCATGAATTTCATCGCAGGCAATGGTATTTTTTTTCAATGGTCCGAAAGGTTCTTTTCGTTTTTGCTGAAAAACCGAATTGTGTGGTTGTTGTGGGTGTTTGCGGGTATCCAATTGATTGGTATCATGGATCCTCCGTTAGAAATCGCACACAGTTGGCGACAGTCATTTACGGCCATGGTAACGCGAAATTATGTTGAATTTGGGATGGATTGGTTGCGTCCAAGGATCAATATGGCCGGCGAGAAAACCGGCATTGTGGGTGCGGAATTCCCCATTTTCAATTTCTTGTCATGGCTATTGTGCAAGGCCTTTGGCTTTCAACATTGGTATGGAAGATTTGTAAATCTTGTTGTGGTAATTTTTGGGGCATTTCACCTTTATGAGATGCTCAAACGCATATTTTCTGAAAGAATCGCGTTTCATACCATTGCCTTTCTTTTGTGTTCTTCGTGGTTCACATTTTCGAGAAAAATCATGCCAGACACTTTCTCTGTGTCTTTGGTTTTTATTGGATTGAGGTATGGATATGATTTCATTTTATCTGGGCGATTTACCCATTGGTTGATATCGCTTTTTTTTATTGCTTTGGGCGTGCTGAGTAAGATTCCAGCACTCAGCTTATTGGCCATTGCTGTAGTGATACCTTTCTCGAAGGATCTATCTAGGCTTAAAAAATGGTTGGTGATTCTGGGTATATTTTTGGCGGTGATTCCGGGTTTTTGGTGGTATTTTGTTTGGGTTCCCTATCTAAACGTCACCTATGGATATCATTTGTTTTTTCCCAAAGGTTTGTTCGAGGGTTGGCATGAAATAGTTCCACTGTGGCAACTGCTGCTAGAGAAATTCTATTTCACCAGTTTGTATTCTTTTTTGGGGCTGTCCATATTTTTATTTGGTTTCGTTCGATTGTATCAATGGAACTGGAGCAGTTTGAACTGGGCCCTTTTATCAGTATCGGTAATTTTTGGTTTGTTTATTTTAAAAACAGGGTCGGTTTTTCCTCAACACACCTATTATTCCATCCCTTTTGTTCCCGTTATGTGTTTGTTGGCGAGTTTTGGCTTGGAGGGTTTGATGGTTTATGGACTTAAATCACGTTGGATTTC
>JAIYBO010000002.1 GCA_027488495.1 Bacteroidota bacterium
TGGTTACTTTTTGGGTTGAATCGATGACTTCAAGAACCACCTTGTCACCCGCATTCTTTACGAGCAATTCTTTGAATTCATAGAAAGAAAGCACATTTTCGCCGTTCACTGAGGCAATCACATCTCCTACTTCCAAACCCGCTTTTTCCGCATTGCTTCCACCCATCACTTTGCCAATTTTGAACATCACACGGGATGCAAAGAAGGGCAAATCTGATTTCGCTCCCAACAATTCTTCGAAATTATCAGGCATCACAATGGTGGTATCATATGACGTGAAGTTCATCGCTTTAGCAAGCGAATCGTTCACTGCAACTGTTTTACGCGTTCTGCGAATTTGAATTTCCTTTCTATCTGTGGTAAGAAAGGTGGGATCGCCAAATTGCGCATCCAAATTATCAACTGTCACGCCGTTCAAGGCCAAAATTTGGTCACCTGTTTGAAAGCCCACTGATCGGGCAATGGGTCCGGCATAAATACCACCTTGCTCATTTACAGTTTGTTGGGGAATATATTTTTCACCCTGCGAGTATGTTAAGGCCACCATGATGATGATTCCCAAAATCAAATTCACGGTGACGCCACCGATCATCACAATCAAACGTTGCCATGCTGGCTTACTGCGAAACTCCCATGGTTGAGGTTCAGACTTCATTTGTTCGGTATCCAGACTTTCATCTACCATACCAGAAATCTTCACATAACCGCCCAGAGGAAGCCATCCCATCCCGTATTCGGTATCTCCTTTTTTGAAACTGAACAATTTGAAATTCCAAGCATCAAAAAACAAGAAGAACTTCTCAATCCGAATGCCAAATGCCCTTGCCGCCCAATAATGACCGAACTCATGCAAAGTGATAAGAATAGAAAGGGCTAGAATGAATTGTAAGGCTGTAATGAGAGTATCCATATGAAGTTTTACAAAGATAGTTCAAAGGAGTGGCTTGAACCCAATGTTCGGGGAAATGTCGATTTCAATCTACGAATGACTTTCGCATGGCGTGATGAGGTATGCCAACCTCTAAAAACCCATCGCCCACCAATTCATAGTTGTGTTTCAAATAAAACGGAACAGCGGAATCTCGGGCATGCAATACAATGGCTTTGAAACCCATTTCTTTGGCATATTGCTCCGCAAATCGAATCATTTCACTGCCCACCCCTAGCCTTTGTTCGCTATGACCAACTGCTACTTGACGCATTTTAACGCCTTCCTCAACCCTACTGAGCATCATACATCCCAAAACCCAATCCTTGTAATGAGCAATCAGGTGTATATCATTCACCTCATCTAAAAAAGTAGCTGGATCAAACACCAAACCCAATGGCCTGCGCAACACCTCAAACCTCAACCCCAACGATTGAATGTATCGTGGAGATCCCCAAGGCACAATTTGAACAAGCACAGCTGAATGAGACACCGTGAACAGTATTATACTTATTTTTCCTGTGCTTCACCCACGGCCAAAGCAATCATATTCACGATTTCTCTCACCGAAGAACTGTGATGCAAAATGTGTACTGATTTTTTGAAGCCCAATAAAACAGGACCAATGGCATCCATATTGCCCATACTTCTCATGATTTGGTACACGGCATTCCCAGAACTCAATCCACTAAAAATAAACACGTTGGCCGAGGAGTCACCCAATTTATTGAATGGATATCTTTTCTGTCTCAAATCACCATCGATGGCATACACCGGCTGCATTTCTCCTTCTACCAGCATACTTGGGTAATCATTGTGCAAACGCTTCACCACCTTTTGCATGATGCTTGGATATTCACCATTTGAACTACCAAAATTCGAATATGAAATCAAGGCAATTCTTGGTTCAATTTGGAAGGATTTCACCCGTTGATTCACCAAATTTACCATTTCATATACCATGTCCTCATCCATGTCGATGTTCACCGTTGTATCTGCAAAAAACACAGGTCCAGACTTGGTCATCATGATGTGCATACCCGATACCCGATGGGTTTCTGGCACCATACCAATCACATCCAAAGCGGGCCTCAATGCAATGGGATAATTTCTCGTTAAACCACTAATAAATGCATCCGCTTCTCCATTTTCAACCATCATCGAACCAAAATAGTTGCGATTGCGCATTTGATATTCCGCTTCGAAGCAGGTAAGTCCTTTCCTACCTCTCTTAGCAAACAATTTTGCGCCGTATTCTTTCAATTGCTCCTCTTGCTTGCGGGGATCAATCATTTTCACACCAGGGATTTCAATGTGATTGTCATCCATCATTTTCTGAATGGCATCGGGATTCCCCAACAAAATTGGCTCACAAATGCCATCTCTCTTGGCGATTTCCGCTGCCCTTAGAATGCGAATGTGATCCGCTTCTGCAAACACAACCCTTTTGGGCGATGTTTTGGCTTTTGTCATCAAGCGGTTTACAAAATCGTTGTCGATTCCCAAACGTTTTCTCAATTGCGCATTGTACCCCTCCCAATCTGTGATGGGCATCCTAGCAACCCCACTTTCCATGGCGGCCTTAGCCACCGCGGGTGCCACGGTAGTCAACAAACGTGGGTCCATGGGCTTTGGAATGATGTATGTTGGACCGAAGCTCAAATTCTTTTCGTTATAAGCCATCATTACGCTCTCTGGCACAGGCTCCATCGCCAAGTTGGCAATGGCATGCACTGCGGCTATTTTCATCTCTTCGTTGATGGCAGTTGATCTCACATCCAAAGCGCCTCTGAATATGAATGGGAACCCGAGTACGTTGTTTACCTGATTGGGATAATCTGATCGCCCTGTGGCCATGATCAAATCAGGACGAGTGGCCACGGCCAAATTGTAATCGATCTCCGGCGTTGGATTGGCCATCGCGAAAACAATGGGCTTATCCGCCATCGACAAGATCATATCTGGGGTGAGAATATTTCCCTTACTCAATCCCACAAAAACTTCAGCACCCATCAATGCATCCTCTAAAGTGTTCAAGTCTCTTTCTGTTACAAATTGAGCTTTATACTTATCCAAATCGGTTCGATCGGCACGCAAAACACCTTTCGAATCAAGCATCACAATATTGCTTTTATTAGCGCCCAAAGACACAAACAATTTCGTACAAGCGATGGCGGATGCTCCGGCACCATTCACCACAATTCGCACCTGACTCAACTCTTTTTTCACCAATCTCAATGCGTTGATCAAACCAGCGGCAGAAATGATGGCCGTACCATGTTGATCGTCGTGCATGATTGGGATTTTTAGGGCTTCTTTCAAGCGCTCCTCTATCTCAAAACTCTCCGGGGCTTTAATATCCTCCAAGTTGATTCCTCCAAACGTGGGCTCCATTGCCTTCACGGTTTCCACAAAGTGATCAACGTCTCTACAATTCAATTCGATATCAAAAACATCAATGTCGGCAAAAATTTTGAAAAGCACCCCTTTCCCTTCCATCACTGGCTTAGATGCTTCCGGGCCGATATCGCCCAATCCCAAAACCGCTGTACCATTCGAAATTACGGCCACCAAATTGCCTTTAGCGGTGTACTTGTATACATCATCTACGTTTGCAGCAATCGCCAAGCAAGGGTCTGCCACACCCGGAGAATAAGCCAATGCCAAATCAAATTGGGTTTGGGTGGGCTTGGTGGATATTACTTCTATTTTACCGGGACGACCGTCGGCGTGATAACTCAAAGCGTCAAGCAATTTCTTCTCAGACATATGGCTGCAAAGATACATTTACTCTGAAAGAAGTTTGTGAACGATTGATTCCCTTTTTGAACGAAGGTTTGAGAGTGTCCAAAATACAAAACCAAACAAAACCCATTTTGCAGAACAACAACAGGTTCATCAATCCTTTTAGTCAATGAATTTGGTATAAATCAAGGGGGTATTTCCTTGATGCCTTAGGTCAATTGTGCCCTGTTAGGATTATCTTTGCAGTACATTATGACACAGTATCGCATCGAACACGACACCATGGGCGAAGTGAAAGTCCCTGCCAATGCCTTGTGGGGAGCCCAAACAGAACGCAGTAGAAACAACTTTAAGATCGGACCGGAAGGCAGCATGCCTGTAGAAATCATCCGCGCTTTTGGCGTTTTGAAAAAAAGTGCAGCCCGCGCTAACCGTGATTTGGGTGTTTTGTCGGCCGAAAAATGCGAACTCATCTGCACCGTTTGTGATGAAATCATCGCCGGTAAATTGGATGCTGAATTCCCCTTGGTGATTTGGCAAACGGGCTCTGGTACTCAGAGCAACATGAACGTCAATGAAGTGATTGCCAACAGAGCCCACGTATTGAGCGGCGGCAAATTGGATGATGACAAAAAAGTACTGCACCCCAATGACGACGTAAACAAGAGTCAGAGCTCAAACGATACATTCCCTACCGCCATGAGCATCGCGGTGTTCAAGCAGGTGATCGATTATACATTGCCTGGTATCCAAGCGATGAAAACCACCCTCAAGCACAAAGCAAGAGAGTTTGAAAATATCGTGAAGATTGGTCGCACCCACTTCATGGATGCTACACCCTTGACTTTGGGACAAGAATTCAGTGCTTATGTACAACAATTAGAAAATGGTGTAAACGCCATCAACCGTGCTTTGCCCGTTGCCGCTGAATTGGCATTGGGTGGAACCGCGGTAGGAACAGGCCTAAACACACCCGCTGGTTATTCAGAATTGGTAGCCAAATACATCGCAGAAGAAACCGCATTGCCATTCGTTACAGCACCAAATAAATTTGAAGCTTTGGCAGCCCACGACGCCATGGTAGAATTGCACGGCGCAATCAAGCGCACAGCGATGAGCTGCTTTAAAATCGCCAACGACATTCGCATGTTGAGTTCAGGTCCTCGCAGTGGTATCGGTGAAATCATCATACCAGAAAACGAGCCCGGAAGTTCTATCATGCCGGGTAAAGTTAATCCAACCCAACCAGAGGCACTCACCATGGTTTGTGCACAAATCTTGGGCAACGATGTAGCCATTTCGTTTGCGGCTTCACAAGGTCATTTTGAGTTAAACGTATTCAAACCTGTGATTGCATCCAACATGTTGCAAAGCGCGAGATTGTTGGGTCAGGCTTGTTTGAGCTTCAATGATAACTGTGCGGTTGGCATTGAACCCAATTTAGACAATATCCAACGCTTGGTAGACCAAAGTTTGATGTTGGTTACCGCATTGAATACCCACATCGGCTATGAAAACGCAGCCAAAATCGCCAAGAAGGCCCACAAAGAAAATACCACTTTGAAGGAAGCAGCCTTGGCTTTGGAATTGTTGACTGAAGCGCAATTCAACGAATGGGTTCGCCCAGAGCTGATGGTCGGCAATCCTAAAGAAGTCATCAAATAATCGGATGTTCCTACTTTCTAAAGAGAAAA
>JAIYBO010000223.1 GCA_027488495.1 Bacteroidota bacterium
ATTCAAAACCACGCGGGATGTGGCTCAGGAGAGATCGCAAAAAAACTTGATATGGCGTTGCCAACGGTTAAAAAGTCTTTGAGAGAATTGGTTTCTAAAGGAATTATTACGAAAGAGGGACAAGGTAAATCAACAGGATATTTTGTTCAATAAAGGCGGACGGCTTTTGCAATACGCACATCATTCACCCATGAGTTGCTTGTATGAATCCTCATCCATGTATTCCAACAAGTCTCCGGGTTGGCAGTTCAGTACTTTTGTTTTTGTATTTTTTAAACCTTTAGGTTGAAAAAATTGGTTTATATTTTAACCTAAAGGTGTATGCTAGTTGCAATATTTAAACCTATAAGTTATGTCGTCAATACAAAAAATATTGATCAGGAAGGCGAACTCCATAAAACACTGAGCAAATCAATGTTGTTTTACTGATGATATTGCTTGCACGACTATGGTACTATGACACTTTTGTAAAGTATAAAGGCACCCATTTTGGGTCCCCATTCTTGATTAATTATATCATAAAATTCCATGGAATTGTGTTTGTTTAATTCTGGGATTTCTTTATACACATAGATCGTTCCGTCACCGATATAGTTCGACTCTTCATATTGAAGAAATATGGGCATGTTCGAGAGATTGACGGTGTCTTTAGCAGACGTTGCTCTGTGACTGCTTTGTTCAAAAAGTGTTCTTTGGGTAGATACATTCACAGCAATCATTTCAAATGGTCCCGAATTGAGATCCTTAAAACGAACTACAATCAATAGGGTAGTATCGTTTAGAAAGAACGAATTTACGGTGCGATTATAGTTATAAACCAGATTCATTAAAGAATCATAATTGGCCCAAGTATTGTGTTTTTCATACTGCTGCTTTAAACTATGAAAGGTGGCAAGGGTTGGCGGTTTTTTGCACAGAACAAAGGGTGCTTTGACTGAATCAATGTGCGAATTTGATAGGTTGATGATCAGCGTGTTGCCGGTGTAGAAGTCTGTGAGGGCGAGTTTGTTGTTGTAAAATGAATAATTAGAGACGTTATCATCTGAAAAGAAAATTTCTACAAACGGATTATAATTGACATAAAGCAATTTTATGGCGTTGTTTTCAGTGTTGAGAAGGTAAAATTTTTGACAACTACTTTTAAAATTATAGGAGAGGAGATATACGTTTTGGTTGTCTTTTTCGATTCTTACGAGTCTCTCGTATTTGTCTAATTTGATTTTGGTGTTAGAGATTTGGGGGCATCGGGTGATGTTTCCATGTGATTTACAGTCATAGCTTTGTATGGATCCTTTGCGAAGGTTAAGTAAAATGATTTTGTTTTTGTCTTTCACAACGGTATGCTGCAGGCCAATTTTGACATCAAAATCAGTTAAAGCGATAACAAAGTTCTGAGAGGAGGTTTCTGATAGTTTTTTGAATGTCAAAGAATCACGATAAATTTGATTTAAATAAAATACGCCGCTACTATCATTGCTTAATATGATGGGATGGTTTTCATCGCTTTTCTTTACGATTCTGTCTGTAAGTGGAATGACTGCAACCGGTTCGATTTTTTGCTGTCTTATAGGGATTTCTCGTTGTCCGTTTACTTGGGTAAATACAACTGTGGAGAGTATTGTTAAGCAGAGCAGATTGAGCTTCATACAGGCCAAATTAGGTGCTTTTCATGATACCAATTGATTGTGCTATAAGGAACTCGATGAGACTGATGAATTAATGGTTGTAAGGAGAGTAATCCAAAGCTAGACTTGATAAGAAAATGCCTGAAACCCTGATTTCGGTTGTTTGTGAAATAAACGCGGCAGTTGAACCCCGTTCGTCGCTTTAATTCGTCCCCAATTCGTCGGAGTAATTTGACCCCACCAAAACATTCAATTTTGTCTGATTATTCCATTAGTAGGTCCCGGGTTTCGAATCCCAAAGGTCCCAGGTTTCGAATCCAAAGGGGTCTTATGACTTAGATCGGTAAGAGGGTGGTGATTTGTCCTATTATCCCATCGGATTGTATGGGGTGATTATTTGGTTCATTTTTTAAATATCCGTTTAATTGTCCTCTTATTGCTAAGCTAATCGGTTACCACCGCGAAAAGAGTTAATGTTCCCATCTTTTCTCAATGTGTAGCTTATAGTTAACCCATAAAGAAAAAAAGTATAGAACGCCAGTTAAATATACGGTTTTGGCATTGAAGTTCTCATTCTAAGGCTATTGGTCAATCGTCTTGGGGAACTTGTAAACTTTTTCATGAACCGTTTTGTGCCCATCTAGATTGTCTATGTATTTGAATTTTACACTGTCTCTATACCATTTTATGTCCTCAATATCATTTGTAAAGCCAACCTCTGAACGAACAAGTTCGTCTACAACGTTGTCTCTGTAAAGAATAAGATATTTGCCGTTAACAGGGCCAGCGTTAAATGAGAAAAATGGTAGCTTGCCGTCCAATACAATTTTAATTGTTGCGTTGTGGTAAGGGCTTTTAAACTCCTCTGAAGTGTAAGGAATAAATAGATAAATCCAATATAATACTGAAACTATTGCAAATGTTGAAATTAAAATAGTTACGGTTAAAACAAGTCGTTTGAAAATTTTAGTCATCATTAATTTAAATTCAAACGTACAAAAAAATAACCACAGCGTTACTTGTACAATACTCCACAGTGGTTGGATCACAGAGCTAGTATTTTAGGCTGTATTAGTCAGCGTCATTGATATGTCTTTATTTAGGGGGGCAATTTCGAGTCCGACGAATAGGGGTTCGTTTGTTCGATTGTTCGATATCAGTCCATAATTTCAATCTTTCGCCAAACCACCTCGTTGATCCTCATGAAATAAATGCCTGGTTTTGCACTGAATTTGATGGTTTGCCCAATGAATCATTATACACCCCAGTTTCCTCATACTGAGGATAGCTCGGTTTGTATATGCCTGACAGCGTGTCAATTGATCCTGATTTACTGAAGTGAATGCCGATGCTTTCTCCAAAGACCCATGTTCTGGTTCGATCTATTTGTGCGACTGTCAATCCCTGAAAAAGTAAAAAGAGCAGTATGGAAAGCAGGTGTTTTAACATATACGTTCATGCGAAGTTACATGTCTGACAAAAATTCTTCGACAGACGTTGGAATTTAATATACCCACAGAAAGGTTTAATTCACTATTATTGAAGTGCTGATTTTGGCGATAGCAACTTAAAGCCATTGTTTTACAAAGTTATAATTGATTTATATTAAATAATGAAAACAACCGTAATCCTTGTTCTGTTTGCTTGTGTTAATTTACTAAATGCTCAAATACCGCCAACACTTCAATATGGATTTTATGGAGGACATGTTGTAAACTTTTGGGATGATTTGCAGGATTACAAAAGGGTAAATGATGGCATGAACCCTAGTTACGGCGTTAAAATTAGATATGGTTGGAAAAAAAGCCGGTTAACATGTCAATTGGGATTAGAAGAACAAAGGTTTTCGAATATACGAACAGCGCCAATTTTTAATCAAGGAACCATACTAAGAAGACAAATAGTGTTGAAATATTATAATCCAGAGATTACATATTCTAAGCAGTTATCTTCA
>JAIYBO010000064.1 GCA_027488495.1 Bacteroidota bacterium
GCAGCCAATGGTTTGAACGTTGAGTTCGTTAACGCTTCTAAAGATGTTCAAGGTTTGCCAATCTACGAATGGCAGGTTGATCAAAACCCTGAGTCTTCTGCAACTGATTTCACACGTGCGTTCTACACCGATGGTCAGTATGATGTTTGTTTGATCGCTTTGACATGTACTGGTGTAGATACATTCTGCAATACTGTTACTATCAATACGCCTACTGCGGCTGGTTTTGTTGACTACACTGCAAGCAACGTTCGTCCTAACTTGGGTGATGTAGTTAAAATCACTACCAAAACTGATTACGCCAACTCTTTCGAGTGGAGCATTTTCCCAACTACCTTCACTTTTGAGAATGGTACTTCTAAGAACAGCCAAAACCCTGAAATCAAATTCCAAAAAGGTGGTGCTTACACATTCACTTTGAGTGCTTGGAACAGTGTTGGTGGTAAAGCTGCTACCGAGAAGAAGTTGATCAAGAACAAATACGTAATTGTATTGGATTACTGCATTCCTTTGGTGGATTTGATGTCTGCTGACGTAGGAATTAACAACGTAACCTTGAAAAAAGGTACTAAGCAATTGTTGAACGCAACAACCACTTCTGGTTTGGCCATGTACAGCAACAACACTGAAGATTACGCTCCAGCTGAATTGACTTTCGGTGCTTCTTATGACTTGTCAGTTTCTCGTAACACGATTGCGAACAATGTAAACTACAAGGCTTGGATCGATTTCAACATTGATGGTGACTTCAATGATGCGGGTGAAGAGGTTATGAGCAGCGGTTCAACTGCAGCTTCTAGCGTATCTGGTTCATTCACTGTGCCAACTTTGGCAAACAGCTTCGAAGGAATGACTCGCTTGCGTGTGGGTGTTTCTTATGGTGCATTCTCTAACACGCCTTGTGGTTTGAACACTGTAGGTGAGTTCGAAGATTATGCAATCAAATTGGCTAACGACAACTTGCCTCCTAGCATTACATTGGTTGGTGCTGACACAGTTCGTGTAGAAAAAGCCGGTACCAAAACCGCTTGTTACAGCGAAGTTGCTAGTAAGACATTTACTGCATCTGACCCAACACAAGGAGATATGACAAACAGCGTGAAAGTAGTTTCTGATTTGGATTGTACCGTACCTGGTATCTACACCATTCAGTTTGATTTGGAAGATGCATCTGGCAACAAAGCGGTAACCCGTTTGCGTACTGTAGTAGTTGCATTGGATAAAACTGCTCCTAAGTTGACTTTGAACGGTAACGACACTATGGTGTTGGAACAGTGCGATACTTACACTGAGCCCGGTGCTGTAGCGATTGATGCCAATGACGGTAACTTGACTTCAGCTATCAAAATTGCTGGTACTGTTGAGGCTGGTAAAGTAGGTAGCTACTTGTTGACCTATTCAGTGAAAGACGCTCAATCAAACTCTGTTTCTATCACTCGTTTGGTTGTTGTTAAAGATACTAAGGCTCCAAGCATTTTGAAGTTGGGTAAAGCCATCGTAGACGGTACTACCATCGATGTACAAATCGGTTCTGTATTCGTAGATGATATCTACTCAATTGATCCTTGCAACGGTTCAATCTTCGTATCTAAGAATCCTGGCTTCAACGGTCCAGTAAATACAAACGTTCGTGCAACATACCCTGTTACTTACAACGCGGTAGATCCTTCAGGTAACAAAGCGGTTGAAGATGGTTTCGTAATGAACTATCGTGTAGACGATTTCATTGCTCCTGAAATTGAGTTGAACACTAGCGACACTGTAATTCATGATGTAAACGAAGCTTACTATTCACGTACAGTAACTGTAATGGATAACTACTACTCTAAGTCTCAAATTTCTTTGACTAAGGTTGGTAAAGTAGATGCTTACACTTTGGGTACTTATGTTGAAACTTACACTGCAACTGACGGTAGCGGTAACGTAACCACCAAGCAGCGTTTCATCAAGGTTGTTGATAGAATTGCTCCAACAGTAACTGCTCCTCCAGTATCTGTATGTATCGGTACTCCTTTCTGGGCATTGTCTGGTTTGATTGTACGTGATAACTACTATTCTGCAACTGACTTGACTCCTTTGGTGAAAGTATTGGGTCATAACGTGAACGTAATGGAAGCTGGTGTATACTACATCAACTACTCTTTGGTAGATCCTAGCGGTAACGAAGCTGTAACTGTTTCTCGCCCTGTATTCGTAGCTTACCCACCAAACTGCTTCAACACCTACATGGGTACAGAAGACGTGAAGTTGGAAGATGCGGTATCAGTTTATCCTAACCCAACTTCAGGTATCGTAACTGTGGGTTACAACTTGAACAACACTCAGCCTTTGAATGTTGTGGTTGTAAACGCTATGGGTTCTGTAGTGGCTACTTTGGATAACGTACAAGGTGGATTTGGCGCAGCCAAAATCGACTTGACCAATGTGAGCGAAGGTATCTACTTTGTAAACTTGACCAACAACGGTCAAACGGTTACAAAGCGTATCGTTGTAAAGCACTAATCAATTAAGATTTCATAGGGAAAGGCCCCCGTCTATGACGGGGGCCTTTCTTTTTTATATGGGTTGGTGAATGGGCTTCCCATTTTTTAACTATTTTTGAATTACTAATCGCCGTGTTTAAAGGACTTTCAAATGAATTCAAAGTGGGTGTGTTGGCCGTAGTGTCGATTTGCATCTTTTTTATTGGCTATAACTTCATGATGGGCCGCGATAACTTTTTTGATCGTGGACGTGATTTTGTGGTGAAGTACGACAATACCCAAGGTTTATCTGTTGGTACAAAAGTGATGTTCAATGGCTTTAAGATTGGAATGCTGCGCAGTTTGAAAATGTCTGAGGATCAGAAAATTGTGGCGAAGATTGAGGTAACGAGTGATATGCCAATCCCCAAAGATTCAAGGATTAAGATAGAATCGGCTTTGTTGGGCGGTGTTACTTTGAAGTTGTTGTTGGGGAAGTCGAGTGAACTGGCTGAAGATGGTGATGAATTGATGCCTGAATATAGCAGTGATATGTTTGGCATGGTCAACAATAGAATAGTTAATGTAGCCAACAGTGCAGATTCTGTATTTGCTACACTAAACGATTTCTTTCACAAAGAAGGTTTGAATAGTGCCGTGGGTGAATTGCCAATCGTTTTAAGAGAATTGACAAGAACTATAGCGGAAATAAGGAGCAGTGTTGAATTGCTTAAGCCGGGTTTGGCAAGTACAGCCAAGAGCATGGGTGACTTCTCTGGTAATTTGCCAGAATATGATCGTCAATTGCGAGAAGGACTTGGACATTTTAATAACGTAGGCAGGCAAGTTGATTCTGTGCGGGTAGACGAATTGTTGAATAACTTAAGTGTATCTAGTGGGAAGTTGGCAGCTATGTTGTCGCGTTTGGATGAAGGTAAAGGGAGCTTGGGTAAAATGCTCAACGATGAGCAATTGTATTTAGACATCGTAAAAACCAACTTGGAGTTACAGAGAGTGATGCTGGATTTGAAGAAATATCCAGAGAAATACATTCCAGTGCCAGGTACCAAAAAGCAGCGTAAAAAGGCGAAGAAGCAAAGTTTAAAGGATACCGCTGTTTGGCACTAATTGCTCGCCAATACTATTTTTTTCGCTGCGATTAGCGAATGGCTTTTGTTTACTCGTTTGTTGGGATTTGCTTTTGCGATTTGCCTTTGAATATCTCAAACAAGGTAATCATCCATGTCATGTAGAGTAGGTTATAAAAAAAGTCTTCAAAGGGAATTGTTCCAATGCGAATTCCGAGGTTTTCAGTATTGTCATAAATCAATACAGGGTTTCCGGTGAGTATGCCATTCACAAATGCCATGGGAAGCAGTGCGATGGCCCATGAAATGATAAGATGCGTTAGGTGGTGGTTGTATTTGGTAAATAATAATATGCAATAGGTAACTGAGAGTAGACCAAATGTACTGCTGGTGTATGCGTGAGATGGGTTGTTGATGATGCAAATGGCACTCAATAGTATGATGCCAAACAAAGTGATGTTGTTGAGGTTGTGAGAGTGCCATTTAGGCCAATAAGCCTTTAAGCAGGCATATATGAACAAACATGCGTATGGAACCACTATGAAGAACATGTATTCTTCTATGGGTAGATTGATGATGTTTATGCCAAGAAGGTATTGCGGGTTGAATTTCCATACAAGTGTATGAGTTGCTATTATATCCCAGATGATATAAGCCAAACTCGTTGGTAACATCGCAAGGAAAAAAAACTTCCAGTCTTTGTAAAAGGCTACTTTCTTATCGAAAGAAAGAAACAAAGGACCCAACAAGGTTAGGACGTTTAAATATAGATAGGTATTATGTCCTTGAAAGATATTCACTGTTCAGTGTGATTGTGTGATACCTTACGAAGATACAGATGATTTTCGCCCCGTACTCGGGTTTTGGTTAAAGTAGTTTTGGATTAAGCGATTTGATACCCATAGGCATCCGCATAATCTTTCAATCTTTCACGTAAAATTCTACGAGCCACGAAAATGCGGGTTTTTACTGTGCCTATTGGGATTTGTAGTTCCTCTGCGATTTCGTGGTATTTGTAACCTTCGGTATTGAGTTTGAAGGTAACACGTAGGTCGAAAGCAAGGTCATCGATGGCATGGTCCAAATCTTTCCTGATGAATTTGGTTTCAGCATCATTGTCGATTTTGTGCGAAGGCAAATCAATGAAATAGCTATTGTCTGTGCTATCCAGAAAGGTATTGCGCTTCATATCTCTGCGATAATTGTTGATGAAACTGTTTTTTAGGATGGTATACAGCCATCCTCTGAGATTGGTGCCTTCTTGGAATTTGGCGCGGTAACGATATGCTTTGAGAATGGTTTCCTGCACCAAATCTTTGGTGTCGTCCATGTCATGCGTGAGAGATAATGCATAGTTGCGTAGGGGCATCAATTCACCTGCGATCATGTTGTCGAAATCATTTTGTATAACGTTCATGGCGATAACTTATACAAATATGGTGTTTTGTTTAAGTTCTACATAATTTCTTGTTTAATTTATGGCTATCAAAAGTTACACAATAAAAATGTTGATATTGGGTTTGCCTGATGCTGTGTTTTTTAAGGTTGCTTTGTTTGGTGTTGATTTATGTTCTAATACGTTGATTTTGTTGGGTTTGGCAATTGTGAGGGTGTTGTTTTTGCGTGGTTTTGAGTTGAATTCAAGGCCATGAAAAATACATTTTGTTTAGGGTTGTTGTGGATAAGTGAAACAAAAAAGGCTCCCAATGGGAGCCTTTTTTGTTTGGTATTTTTTCAATTCTTACCGATTTGCAATCGGGGAATGTATGTTTTGTTTATTTTTATTTGGTTTGTATGAGCGCCAATTAAACCAAAACCACCACTTTGTTCTTTAAAACTTCAACCAATCCACTTTTGATTTCA
>JAIYBO010000046.1 GCA_027488495.1 Bacteroidota bacterium
ATGAGCAAGCGCATTTACAGGTCTGTTAGAGAAGATGTGGATTTGGTTTTTGATGTATCATACACACAAATACGGCCCATTTTTAGGCCAAAATACTTAGACGCAATGCGCGGTGTGATGGGGATGGCGGAATCAGATGTATTGAACTTGAAGACACAAGGCATTGGTATTGGTATCAATACCCGCAGTGGAAAATTACTACAGAATCACCGATTGCAGGTGGCGCAAACCGTTGGCGGCGACAATAATTATGGCGCTACTTATGTGTTATACAGCGATATGACGCAGTTTTCTTTGGGTAGGTTCTTTACCTTTGGTTTGGGTGGATTTACGGGGTATGGCGAGCAACGGTATAAGAAGTTTACCAATACCTCGGGTGGATTTATCAATCAAGATCAACCCAGTTTTGTGGTGACGAACCCTGCTTATTTATATGGTTTAACGATAGAGCCCACGGTGCATGTAGGTCCGTTTTTCGCCCGCGTGACTGGAGGATATGCTTGGGATTTGGGCGAGAGCACGTGGATGTATCAAAATGAACCCATGAACAATGGGTCTGAATTTAAGAGCACCGGTTGGTATTTGATGGGTGAAGTGGGATTGCATTGGAAGTTTGATGATGATTTGTATTCATCTGGTAGGACGGAAACTTATACTGATTATGCGGCTTCGGTAGGAAAAAAATCGCCCCGTACCAAGGAAAGGAGAACACAGAAATGAAAAAGTGGATATTAACAGGCTGTTTGTTTGCCTTGATGGTTGGTGCGCATGCGCAGAAAGGGGATCCACAAGAAGAGAACCTATTACCCACAGGTTATTACTTGGATTTTAAGCAAAACGGCTTTGCTGAGTTGAAGAGTATCCGACCCTTGACAGATCGTGCGGCCCAGGCGCGTGTGATGTTGTCTGGGGAAAATCACATGTATTCGGGCTTCAATTCATTGGGGGAATATCGCTTTTTGAAGTTCTTTCATGAGCAGGCCGGTGTACGTCATTTTGTGATCGAATTGAGTCCCACCCGCGCCCTTTACATGGAGCGATATTTCACGAACACGGATTCAACAGCGAAACGTTTTCTGCGGGCCACGTCTTCAGACGATTACATGAAATTGTTTGATAGCATCCGGGTTTGGAACCAAACTTTACCAGATTCACAAAAGATTCGGGTGCATGGATTGGATGTAGAGCGTTTTTACGACATGACGGTGATGCGGTTGGGCGATGTGATCAAAAAGAGAGGCATGGCGCCGCCGAGTATTCGTATGGGTGCTTTTATGGCGACCAAACTGGCCGAGCAGATTGAGAAAGAAGGCGCTGATGATGACGATGAGGAATCCGAAGAAGGTATGTCGGATACCACTCGCGCGGCGGAAGACATTCAGGTAGATACAACAGTGGCTGAAGTGGAGGATTTGGATGGTATTGATCAGAGATTGGATGTGATTTTGATGAATGAGGAAGAAGAAGATTTTGACACTGAAGATGGTTCGTTGGAGTTGTATTTGTGGCTCAGCAAGCATGCTGCAATCGACGGAAAATATGCAGATAGCAGCAAGGTTTGGAAGCAATGGATGGGGGCAGATTACGCCGAATATGCATTGGCTTTTGATCAATTGCGTGAGTGGTATTTGTGGATGAAAACCGACAATACGGCACAGCAAGTGGCTTGGCGTGAAGAGCACATGTTTAAGAACATGGTGAAGTTGTTGCAGCAGTACCCAACAGGAAAGTTTTTTGGTCAGTTTGGTCGCTGTCATATCAGTACCAATAAGCAACAACAAGACTGTGGATGGTTTGAATACAACAGTTTACTCACCCGTTTACGCACCCGATATTTCAAGAACGATACATCGGTATTGTCTGTGGGGATTTTCTACAAAGAGAAAGAGTTTGATGGCAAGGATCTTTGCGCCGTGAATTTGGGCAATACTTTGGCCATCAATGCGGAAGTGAGGGCCATTGTTGGGACTGTTGACAAGGGAATGATGTTGTATCATACCAAAGATTCTACAGGTAGGTTGGTTGAATTGGCCAAGAAATTTGATTTTGTGTTGGCCCATGATTTCATTGAGATGTCTGATGATTCAGACGATGAAGAAGAGGAATACAACAGCTATGGCATTGGGGATCATCACGTGGGTTTCACGTTGGGCGCTCGATACATGACACCGCAATTTTTGTCGGATGATTTTACGCAACATTTCGCAGCGAATGGTTACTCCACCTCTGATGCTAAGTTGTTTTATGTGCCAATGGCAGTAACCTTTTTGGGACAACGTGGACATATGGAATTGGGTTACGCCCAGGGTAAAAAGTCGTTGTTTAGCGGTGCCGATGGCGAGCGATTAAATTACCGTGCCGTGATTTATCATGTGGATGCGGGTATGAATTTGTACGACAGAAAAGCATGGTTGTGGAGTGTGGGTCTTCGGGCTTGGCACGTGAGGCACCAATTGAAATATGTTCCACCAACCTTGAATTTCGGCAATCCCGTGATCAATGGCATACAGACCATCACATCGCGTGAATGGGTACCGGGGGCTTATGTTTCGGCGAGGTTTAGGCCGCATGATGGGGTATCATTGTTTGCCAAAGCGGGTTACCAAGCGTCGCAATCGGTAGATCGCACTTGGCAGTATAAAGAAACGGGATTGAACTATTTTAACGGAAAAAACTTGGGTGGATTGAAGGCGGGCTTATTTATGGAAATGGGCATCACCTTGAATATTGACACGATGGATTGATATGAAATGGACTAAGGAAATACCCAATTTGATCACCATGAGCAATATGGCTTGTGGCTTGTTGGGAATAGGATTTGTGATATCGGGCCAAGAGTGGATGGGTTTTGTGATGATGATTGCTGGCGCGGCTTTGGATTTTTTTGATGGTTTTGCCGCCCGAAAATTGGGTGTGGCGGGAGAGATGGGCAAACAACTCGATTCTATGGCCGATGTAGTCACCTTTGGTGTGCTTCCGGGCTTGATTTGGAAGGCGATGATGGAGTATCAGGGATACTGTCCGGCCGATCGCTTCTGCATCAACGGATATACCTGGCTGTTGATTCCTTTGGCTGCGGGATATAGACTGGCGAAGTTCAACATCGATCAGCGACAAACTACGGGATTTTACGGGATCCCCACACCGATTACGGGCTTGGTTTTGGGTTCGTTTGCATGGATGAGCTATAACTTGGGTCATCCCGGTGATTTGTGGTTCATTGACAACCCTGTGATTGACATTCGTCCCATTTTGAATCATTTCTGGGTTTGGCTGTATATGCCATTGCTTACGGCTTTCATGATGGTGAGTGATGTGCCGATGTTGGCGATGAAGTTTGGGGTGAACGATCCATTGAGGAAATTTAAATTGTTGCTGGTGGCTTTGGCGGTTCCCTGCGTGTTGTTTGGATCTGCGGGCGTGGCGGTTTTTTACTTTTTGTACATATTTGTTTCGCTTTTGGCGAACTTTGCAATCAAATCAAATTGAAAATGAAAAAAATAGGCATCATCATGGGCAGCGACAGCGACCTTCCAGTTATGAAAGAGGCTGGAGCGATATTGGATTCGATGGGCGTAGCTTATGAAATTACGGTTGTGAGTGCCCATAGAACGCCAGTGAGATTGATGGAATATGCATCTTCTGCTGCTGAGCGCGGTTTGGAGGTCATCATTGCGGGTGCCGGCGGTGCGGCCCATTTGCCTGGTATGGTGGCGTCATTCACCCACTTGCCTGTAATTGGGGTACCAGTGCAAACGAAGACCATGAGTGGTATGGACAGTTTGTATTCAATTGTTCAGATGCCTCCGGGGGTTCCGGTGGCTACCGTGGCCATCAATGGCGCAAAAAATGCGGGTATATTGGCCGCTCAAATTTTGGGCGTTGCCGATAAATCTTTGGCCCAGAGAGTGGCTGATTACAAAGAATCGATGCGCGTTGAAGTGATGGGAAAGGCAGAGAAGTTGGAGCGTGAGGGTTGGAAGAAATACTTGGGCGAGTAATCGATTGCGGCGATGATTATTGTTGGACAAGCCTTGGTATCGGAAGATATCCTAGAGAAGAAATTTGAGTGTCAGATATTGAGTTGTAAAGGCGCTTGCTGTGTTCAGGGCGATGCTGGGGCTCCATTGGAGGAAGCGGAGATTGATATCATCGCTCAAGAGTATGACAAGTACATGCCATTTATGTCTGATGAGGGGAAAGCCAAAGTGGAGGAAATGGGTTTTCACGAAAAGGATCGCGATGGAGATTTGGTTACCGCCTGTTTACCAACGGGGGAGTGTGTATTTGTGGTATATGATGATGCGGGAATTGCGGGTTGTGCCATTGAGAAGGCCTATTTTGCCAATCAAACGTGGTTTAGGAAGCCCATGAGCTGTCATTTGTATCCCATTCGTGCCAAGAAGTACGGGGAATACATGGCATTGAATTATCACAGCTGGAATTTGTGCTCGGAGGCCTGCCGGGTGGGGGAAGAGAAAAAAGTGCCCGTATATCGCTTTTTGGAAGAGGCTTTGACCCGAAAAATGGGTCCATCATGGTACAAGGAATTTGAAGCGGTGGCCGAAGTTTGGGAAGTCCAAAAACCCCGTTGAATTTTAAGGTTGTGAAAACAACACGCTGAACAAGCCCATCAACATGGTGAGCTTTAACCACTTGCTGATCTTTTTGTAATCTCTTTTATTCTCGGCTTTGGCTGTCATGAAGATACCCCGCAACAACATGGGGATTAGAATGAGCGTGAGATAGGCTGGAAACATCCATGCGGTAATGTTGAAAGGTTCTTTCACATTCAGGAATGGGTCTACAAACAACAGATAACTCGCGGTGCCGAGAAACAATGCGATGGTTGCCAAGAATACATTGCTTAAAATGTTGGTTTTTTTGGTGCCATGTACAATGGGGAAAGTTTCACAGTCTTGCGTTTTATCGCCTTCGATGTCTTCTGCGTCTTTGACCAATTCACGGGCCATGGTTAGCAAAAATGCCAAGAATGCGTATTCGGCGAAGTATGCGTTGTTGATTTCGTGTATGCCGCGCGAGGCGATGTAAATGACGCTGCCCGACATGAATGCGATGAGCAAGTTGCCCGGTAGTCCCATCGCTTTGAGGTCTGATGAGTAAAAATACAGTAGAATGGCGATTGAACTGGCGAAAAGTCCGATGCCTAGCCCGGCCCAATAGCCACAAATTTGACCCAATAATGTGAGCACGGCATAATAAAAGATGGCTGCTTTGTGTGAAATATGCCGTTTGATGATTCTTTTGTTGGGGCGATTGATGTGATCGGTGTCTACATCGAATAGGTCATTGATGATATATCCACCGGCCGCGGTGAGGCAGCATGTGAGAATGATGAGGATGGATTCAGGGACAACAATGTTGCTCCAGTTTACGGTAAGAAAGCCTGTTCTTGAGGCAGCGATCATGAAAACCGCTTGGGTTAGAAGCGTAAGTAGGATGTTCTTTGGCCGTATGATGGCAAGATAGGGTCGCATGACGGGCTCTTGAGGAGCAAGCTACATCATTTTTTTGGAAATTTCATCTTGTAAGGGGCGTTCACCAAACCGAGAGAAATGTTGTTGAGTTTTTTCTTCAACATGTTGCGTTTGAGTGGGTGAATGCGGTCTGTGAACAAGATGCCTTCGATGTGGTCGTATTCGTGTTGAATGATTCGCGCCGCCATGCCAGAATAGGTTTCCGTTTTTTCTTGGAAATTTTCATCCAAATAGTTGATGGTTAATTGTGCGTGGCGTTTCACGTTGGCTCTCACAAAAGGGATGGACAGGCATCCTTCTTCATACTCCCAAGGGGTATCAAATTCCTCTGTGATTTGGGCGTTGATGAAGATCTTTTTGAAATTTTTGGTAGACGGGTCGTCGTCGATATCGGTGCCGTCTACGATAAACAAACGGATGGGCAATCCTATTTGTGGGGCTGCAAGTCCAATGCCACTGCTGTCATACATGGTTTCAAACATGTTTTCTAGTAGGGTATCGAGGCCTTCGTATTCTTTGGTGATGTTTTCGGCTTTTTTGCGGAGTACGGGCATTCCGTAGGCGTAAATGGGCAGTATCATGAAATCTTTTGTAGGTAGGTTTGAAGGATGATGGCGGCGCTTACGGCATCGATGAGGCCTTTGTTCGCGCGTTGTGATTTTTTTGCACCCGCAGCGATGATGCTTTGTTGGGCTTCATGGCTGGTGAGTCTCTCATCAATGGTATTGACAGGGATATGGGGGTAAGCGTTTTTGAGTGCTTCGATGAATTGCTTTACGGGTTGGGTGGCATCGGTGTCGGTACCGTTAAGATTGGTGGGCATTCCAACAACAAACGATTCCACATCTTCTTCGTAGAGGTAGGAATCGAGATACATTTTCAAGTCCGCTGTGTACACCATTTCCAGGGGCTGGGCGATCATTTTGAGGGGGTCAGTAACGGCGAGGCCAGTGCGCTTACTGCCATAATCGATACCGATGATTCTTCCCATACTGCAAAGATACGGAAATGCTAGAATAGGGGGTAGGAATTCGGATATGGGCTACAAATGGCCAGTGGATTTGCGGTTATTAGAAAATTGCAATCGCCCATGAGATTTTTAGAAAGTAAAAGGGCCCCGTCTGTGACGGGGCCCTTTTTAATCCCTGCAAAGAAGTAAATCCTTGCAGCGTATTGAATTCTTGTTAGAATCTGAAAGAATGAATTACATCATTCCGCCCATGCCGCCCATATCTGGACCGTGGCTGTGGCCTTTTTCATCTTCTTTGATTTCGCTCAAAACACACTCGGTGGTTAAGATCATGCTGGCAATAGAAGCCGCATTTTCCAACGCAACACGAGATACTTTCTTCGGATCAATTACACCCGCAGCGATCAAGTTTTCGTATTTCTCAGTTCTGGCGTTGTAACCGAAGTCGTCTTTGCCCTCCATCACCTTTTGAACTACGATGCTACCTTCGCCACCGGCGTTGGCAACGATCTGACGTAAAGGCTCTTCCAAGGCTCTGCGAACGATTTGAATACCTGTATTCTCGTCTTCGTTTTCACCTTTTAAGTTTTCCAAACCAGCAATCGCACGGATCAAGCTCACGCCGCCACCAGGTACGATTCCTTCTTCAACGGCAGCACGGGTTGCGTGCAAAGCATCGTCTACGCGGTCTTTCTTTTCCTTCATTTCAACTTCAGTAGCTGCACCGATGTACAATACTGCAACACCACCGCTCAACTTAGCCAAACGCTCTTGCAACTTTTCACGGTCGTAATCAGAAGTGGTATTCTCGATTTGTACCTTGATTTGAGAAACTCTCGCAGCAATTGCCGCTGAATCTCCAGCACCGTTCACAATGGTTGTATTGTCTTTGTTGATGGTGATTTTTTCAGCTCTTCCCAAATCTTCCAAGGTGGCGTCATCCAACTTGCGGCCTTGCTCTTCGCTGATTACAGAACCGCCAGTTAGAATGGCCAAATCCTGCAACATTTCTTTTCTGCGATCTCCAAATCCTGGGGCTTTCACCGCAGCGATTTTGAGGGCACCACGAATGCGGTTTACCACCAACGTAGCCAATGCCTCACCATCGATATCTTCTGCAATGATCACCAAAGGCTTACCAGTTTGAACTACTTTTTCCAATACAGGAAGCAAGTCTTTCATGCTGCTGATTTTCTTATCGTAGATCAAAACGAAAGCGTTCTCTAGGTCAGCTTCCATTTTTTCGGTGTTGGTCACAAAATAAGGACTCAAGTATCC
>JAIYBO010000164.1 GCA_027488495.1 Bacteroidota bacterium
GCAGTTTTTGACTTTCGGACTAACCGGCGGATTGTTATGCCTTTCACACTTTTTTGGTTTGTGGATTTTAATTGCGATTGGGTTCTTTTGGGTTCTTAACACGAAAGGCAAGTACCCCTTTTTATTATTTGTTGGCTGGGCGATGCTAGGGTTCTCAATGTCTTTTGGCTGGTATTTGCCCAACATTTGGCACCGTTTCGTTGACAGCGCGTCCCAGGGCACCTGGGTAAACCCAGCGCCCTGGGACGCCCCCTACTTCACTTTATGGAAATACCTAAACACCCCCATCGCCACCATCTTGGGCATGGTCATTACATTGTGGTTGTTCATTCGTATAGCCATTCAAAAATCCACATCTCATAGCAACCCCAATGCTAAATTAATTCTATGGTTGTTTGCCTTGCCTTTTTTTGGACAGTGGCTACTCAGCTTGAACCATCCGTGGTCTATCCCCATGTTCACGGAGCGATACGCGTCTATCACTCTGCCTTTTTTGTGTTTGATGATTGCGATGGCCCTGTCTGGGTTGCGTGAATATTACAACCAGAGGTTATACAACTTTGCACTCGCTCTTTTCTTTTCCACCATACTCTCAGGAAAGAACTTTACCCCACCCAATTTTGCTGCGGCCAAAGAATCCTTGAAACTGGTTTACAATCATACCAAGAATCATGCAATCAACACCAGCAACGAGGTCCCTCGCCCCGCAAATCAAACAATACCGTTGATCATCGAGCCCTACCATGCGGCATTCCAGATATTGTATTACAATGATCACAAACGCTTTACAGAGTATCACCCTAGCAACATTTACGAACACCTTGCCTCACAATTGAGCCATTCAAACGTTTGGATTCTAAAATCAAAAAATAGCCTCGATAGCTTGGGCTTATCGCAATCACCCAAACTCGCCTACTTACATTTTGGTTCAGAGAAATCAGCCCATACCAAAACAATCGAAAATCAACTCGAACAACTGACTGCAACAGGAGGCAAAATAGAATCGCACAGCATCCAAATCCCAAAGACGCTATGGGGCAGTTGGGAAATCAAATCAGAAGCCGAATTTTGGCTCATTGAGAGAAAATAACCTTATATTTGCGCACTTTTCCAAATGGAAGGCGAACCCCGAAGTATAAACCAAACCAATGATGCGCGTATACTATCAGCGTCAAACCCGTGTGCAGAAAGTGCAAACGCTGTCTCAATTAGAGACATTGGAGGGATTGATATGGATCGACCTTCAAAATCCTTCCGCGGCTGAAATCGCCGATGTAGAAGCAAACTTCGAATTCAAATTCCAGTCTCGTCAGCAACAGTTAGAGATCGAAAGTTCGTCTCGTTATTTTGAAACCGACGACGAAATCATTGCGAACAGCAACTTCTTGCACTTCGACCAGCAATCGGGATTATTTCAGTCCAATGCCGTTTCGTTTATCCTTCAAGACGATATTCTCTTTACCTACCGCGATGCCGATTTGAGTGCATTTTCTGATTGCGTAAAGAAAATCAAAGCCACCGGGCGATTGTTCCATACAGGCAAACAAATTCTGCCTACGCTTTTGGAAATGGGGGTTGACAATGACGCCGACTTATTAGAAGGCCTCGCCAAACAAGTGGCTGGATTGTCAAAGGAATTATCATTCTCTAGCAACCCCAGCGAAACCATCATCCTTGAAATCAACAGGATGCAGGAATTAACGATGGAATTACGTCAGAACGCCGTGGATAAGCAGCGAGTACTCAGCGCCATTTTGAAGAGCAGAGAATTTGAAGGTGAAGATTACGAGCGATTGCGCATTGTGATCAAGGATATCAACTCACTGATTGATCATACCAATTTCAATTTTGAGCGATTGGAATATTTGCAGAATACCTTTTTGGGTTTGATCAACATCGAACAGAACAAAATCATCAAAATCTTTACGGTTGCCTCTGTGATTTTCATGCCACCAACATTGATTGCCAGTATTTACGGAATGAATTTCGAGTTCATCGATGCCTTCAAATGGAAATACGGATTTGCATTTTCCATTGCCATTATGTCTCTATCATCCCTGGGCACGCTGTATTTCTTCCGCCGCCGCAAGTGGTTGTAAAATATCAAAATTTAAGTATTTAATTCAAAAAAACGATTCGTGACTCCCGGCTACTTGATCAGCGGGTGAATTTTATCCAAAGTATCTTTTTGAATTTCATTTTCTAGTTCGATGTCGTAATCAATTTGCAATTGAATCCAGAATTGGGCTGAATTACCAAAAAATTTCGCAAAACGCAAGGCAGTATCAACAGAAATCCGACGTTTTCCCGCCAAAATCAATCCAATTCGCGTTTGGGGAATAAACGTCTCCTTCGCCAATCTATAAGCAGAAATCGACATTGCTTCTAAAAATTCAATTTTCAGAATCTCTCCAGGATGAATATTCTTTAACCTTTCCATATCAATGATAATCGACTATTTCTACGTCACAAGCATTATTGTTTTCCCAATAGAACAATATCCGCCATTTAGAATTAATACGGATGCTATGATAGCCCTCCAAATTACCTGACAATTTCTCCAAATGATTGCCTGGCGGAATCCTCAAATCATTGATATCTGCTGCCGCATTCATCATACGGAGTTTGCGTCTTGCAACAGACTGAATACCAAAAGGGATTTTTTTTGATTGGCTTCCATTCCATATCAACTCTGTTTCGTGGCAGGAAAAATTTGCAATCATATTTTTCAAATACTACCCTTCCACGATACTATCGTCAAAGGTAATTAACAAGTTTTATTCTACAAAACTATTTGGGTAAATACTAGCTCGCAAAAAATGTGAGAATTTCGCAAATCCCCAATCAAGAATGGTGATTTTTGCAAAATCAAAACCAAACCATCAAAACCGATTTTGTTCGCAATTGTTACAATCAACACATGAAGACATTGATGCGTACAACATTGCTCATTTCCGTGGCCTTCGCCACCGTTTGCATGTCGCCCAGCGTCAGTCAATGGATTCAAATCAGAACCGCCTACAGAACAGCGCTTACCAACAACAATCACCTCAGCATTTTCGAGAGTGCTTGTAAAACATACAGTCAAACAGACCCCTTAGCAAAGGCCTATTACGCCACCGCCCTCGCCCTCCGGGCTCGGGCTTCAATCTCGCCACCAAACAAACTCTCCCTGGCAAACCAAGCCGAGGCCAATTTAAACGCCGCCGCAACCGCACAACCCCAAAACCTCGAAATCAGATTCCTCAGATACACCTTTGAATACGGCACCCCCTCCATGCTCAACATGAAAAAAAACATGGCCCAAGACAAACCTCTGGCCATCAAATTCGCCAAAAGTCCATCGCCCATCAAAGACATCGCCATCGCCTTCCTCAAAGACTGCGACCAACTCACTGAATCAGAAAAAAACGCCCTGCGCTAACTCAATCCTCAATCGCAGCGATACCCGGCAACACCTTGCCCTCGAAGTACTCCAACAACGCGCCGCCACCGGTACTCACGTAGCTCACCTTATCGTCGAACCCAAACTGATACACCGCCGCCGCACTATCGCCGCCGCCAATCAAACTGAAAGCACCGCCCTCCGTGGCATCCGCCACCGACTGAGCCACCGTTTTGGTACCACGCTCAAACGCAGGCATCTCAAAAACGCCCATCGGACCGTTCCACAAAATCGTTTTGCTATTCAACAAGACATCCCTAAACGCCTCACAAGCCTTCTCCCCAATATCCAACCCCATCCAACCACTCGGAATCTGATCGCTCGCACAATTCTGGGTATTGGCATCCGCCGCAAATTTATCGGCAATGGTAGAATCTACCGGCAAATGAATTTTCACCCCCTTCGCCTCGGCCTTCTTCAAAATATCAACGCAGGTTTCCAAACGATCGGCCTCACACAAACTGTTGCCAATCTCGCCGCCCTGGGCCTTATAAAA
>JAIYBO010000196.1 GCA_027488495.1 Bacteroidota bacterium
GAAAAGATGTTCTCGTGGATGATGAAATCGTCTTTGGGCCTGCCAGAAGCATAGCGATATTTTAAGGAAACCACCCAGCATTTATTGATTTTGGTGTTGATCAGAAAGTTGAATTGGTGGGGCTGTGTAAAGATAAAATCGTACTGATACATTGTAGGCGCATCGCGGCGTTTGCTCTCAATGAAAGAATAACCGATCTGACCACCAAAGCGGTTGGTCAACTTTTTTGATATATTGAAGTCAATGCCTTTCCCATAACCCAATCCCGAGTTCAGTTGAAATGGATAACCCAAATTGGGTTTGATGATTAGGTTGGAAAAGTCTTTGTACCAACCTTCCCAAATGATTTTCCAAGTATTTTTAAGCAAGAGTTTATAGCCCACAACCACCTGTTTGGTGAGTTCGTTTTTCAACAAACGGTTTTCGCCTTGGTCGGCAATATCTGAATATACTGGGTCTTGGTAATAGTACCCTCCGCCAAAATTGAGCGAATGTCCTTTGGTTAAATGAACACTCCCACTCAAGCGAGGGGCAAAAACATGTTCTTGGGTGTAGCCCGTGTAATCGTATCTAGCGCCAACGTTCAATACAACGCCTTGCAGGGGGCTGAAGCTGAACATGGTAAACGCAGATGCATTTCCAGCCGATTTGCTGAAGGTGGCATTCACGTTTTGGGGGTCTAGGATGAGGAACTTTTGATTGGGATTGAAGTTCTGTCCAGCGTAATAAATGAATTGTGTATCGAGGGCGTTTTGCTTTCTTTCGTTGGTAATCAACATTCGATCGCATTCAAAGCCCAAAACCCACTGGGTTTCCTGGTTCCAGCGTTTGTTCAAAATGGATCGATAACCCAATTTGTGTTCGCGGTAAGTTTGTTCTTGGATGTTGTTTCTATAGGAGATAAAGTCGCCCACCCTATTACCCAATGAATCCACAAAAGGTGTGGCTTTGCCCACGGAAACATCCGACAAATAACCGGTGTAATAGGCTATGTTTCGCCACTGCAGGGTTTTGCTGATTTGGGTTTTTAGGTTGAGCCCCGAAATGATTTTTTTACGATTGAAATCGGGGAGATACACATTGTTGAGGTATCGATCGGCCAATACATTTTCGATATCGCGGGTATATCGCTCTGGACTATAAATAAAAATCCCTGTGAGTTTGTTTGTCGGGTTGATTTGTGTCACGGTTTTGAGCACCACATCCGAATACCTGGGCAATCCAATGTCTTTCAAACCAATGAGGTTCACCAAAGCATAAAAGTTCTGATATCGGGCAGAGAGAAACAGGGTGGTTTTCTTCCAACGTGTGGGACCGTCGTAGTTCATCGTCAATCCAAGCAGATCAAATTGTCCGTCTACGATGCCGTTTTTGCTGTTGCCTTCTTTGATGGTTAATCCCAAAGCACTTGCAGACCGTCGGCCAAATTCAGGGCCAAATCCACCCCCTTGAAACTGCGCTTTTTCGATTACCCGAGGTGCAAATAGGCTGAATCTTCCGCCGTTGGGGTCGTTGAAAAAGGAATTCCCTTCGAGGTGGCCAATCTCTGTTACCGGGATATCGTCAACCATGTACACATTGTCGCGCACGCCCTGACCGCGAACCGATATGGCAGAATACACCCCACCGCTACTAGTTACGCCGGGCAGCATACCAATGGCTCGGAAAATATCGCCCTGTGCCCCGGGATTCATGGAGATTTCTTCGCGCGAAAACGAATAGGCCGATACGGGTGTTTGGGGGTTGTTGTCTACACTTTTCGATGCGATGGTTACAGTGCCTATGCGCTCGCTCAAAGGCATCAATTGAAAGTTGTATTCCATTGATTTTCCTGGGAGCAATGTAATTCTCTCGAGCAGTTCGTTTTGGAAATTGGGGCAGGACACCAATAATTGGGCTTGAGCAACGGATATATCGGCGATTTTGAAGTAGCCCGCCGTATCAGAATATCCCTGATACTGAGTATTCAGCAATTCAATTTTGGCATTTGCTATGGCGACGCCCGTGAATCTGTGTGTGATTTTACCCGTAAGGGTTGCCAAGTTTTGAGCACCAATGAGGTTTACAAACCCCAATAAAAGGAGGGTTAGTTTTTGTTTCAAAAACATAAAAGAAGTTTATTCTATTTCCCGCCGCGTGCTTGTTGTTGGGCGTAAAGTCTCTGTAAATCCAAAATACTTTGTTTTGCGGCGTAGAAGTTTTTGTCTTCTTTGATTGCCGCTTCCAGCGCATTGGCGGATGCCATCACATCGCCCGCGCCACGCAACATCAAGGCTTGCAAATAAATGAAGGCCGCTTTGGCATTCACCGATTCAGAAACACCCGCTGCAATGTGTTCCATGCGCACTTTTTTATCGCCCACTTTGGGGTCGGCCAATGCCAATGAAACCATTGAATCACAACCCATTACGTTTCCTCTTGCCATCTCCACAAAACACATGTCCCACCAGTAGGTTTGGTCTTTGGTTTCGTCGTACAAATCGCGGAACATCACCATCGATGCGGTATCTTTTCCTTGTTCTAGCAACAATTTTGCTTTGATTTCACGCAAGAAGGTACTTTTTGGGTTTTGTTTGAGCCCCGCCTCCGTGTAATATAGAGGAGTTTTTGGGTTTCTCACTTGATCGCCCGAAGCGCCCAAATGGAAATAATGGATGTAAGACAGACTGTCGTAAGCCCATTTTCCGATGGTGCTATCTTGGTTGATCCACAAAACCAAAGCATTGCTCGCCGCATGATAATCGCCGGCAGCTACGCCCATTTTGTAGGCCTTTTCTAAATGCTGGTTGTTGTTGTTGCAAGCCGCCATACCGGTGAGCAGGGCGATGAGGGAGAGAAATTTTACGACTTTCATCAAGAACAAAGGTAATTGGAATTTTTGAATCGAAACGGGGGCGGTTTTTGTAACTTTGCGTTACCTATGTTTGAGAATCTACAGAATCGGTTAGAGAAGGCGTTTAAGTCGCTGAAAGGACAAGGACGTATCAACGAAGTAAACGTTGCTGATACGGTCAAGGAAATCCGCAGGGCGTTGATTGCGGCCGACGTAAATTTTAAAGTAGCAAAAGATTTTACTGATACCATTCTTGAGAAAGCCAAAGGCCAAGATGTCATCAAATCGGTGTCGCCAGGACAGTTGCTCACCAAAATCGTGAACGATGAGTTGGTGGTGTTGTTGGGTGGACAGAAAAGTGATTTACAGCTCAATGCCAGTCCAACCGTGATTTTGATCGCCGGTTTACAGGGTTCAGGTAAAACCACATTCACTGGTAAATTGGGTAAATACTTGAAGGGCTTGGGCAGAAATCCGTTGTTTGTGGCGGGTGATGTATACCGTCCGGCCGCCCGTCAACAGTTGAAAGTGTTGGGCGAACAAGTGGGTGTTGAGGTGTACAGCGAAGACGGGAGCAATGATCCCGTGGCGATTGCGGAAAATGCTATCGCGTTTGCGAAGAAAAACAACCACAATGTGGTGGTGATTGATACGGCGGGTAGGATTGCGATTGACGAGCAAATGATGAACGAAATTGCTCAGTTGAAGCGTTCTGTGAAGCCCCACGAAATTTTGTTTGTGGTGGACTCAATGACGGGTCAAGATGCGGTGAACACAGCCAAGGCGTTCAACGATGTGTTGGATTTTACGGGTGTTGTGTTAACCAAATTGGATGGTGATACACGCGGTGGTGCGGCATTGAGCATCAAAACGGTGGTAAACAAGCCCATCAAGTTTGTGAGCATGGGCGAGAAGATGGAAGCGTTAGACGTTTTCTATCCCGATCGTATGGCTGGCAGAATCTTGGGTATGGGGGATGTGGTTTCTTTGGTGGAGCGCGCACAAATGGCCTTTGATGAGGAAGAAGCGGAGCGATTGTCGAAGAAAATCGCCAAGAACAAATTTGATTTCGAAGACTTTTTGGCTCAACTTCAGCAGATTAAAAAGATGGGAAACATCAAAGATTTGTTGGGGATGTTGCCCGGTGTGAGCAGTCAGATCAAGGATTTGGACATCGATGACAATGCTTTCAAGGGTATTGAATCGATGATTCAGAGTATGACGCCCCAGGAGCGCTCGAAACCAGAAATTTTGAATGCCAGTCGCAAGCAGCGAATTGTTCGTGGAAGCGGCCGTAACATACAGGAATTGAACAAGTTACTGACCCAGTTTGAGCAAATGCGCAAAATGATGAAGATGATGAACAATTCAAAGGGTGGCAGGATGCCAAGTTTGCCAAACATGCCGGGCATGCGCAGGTAATTGACGGGCTTTAGGGGAACAGTACAATGAAAAACATCGCCGACATCCGCAAGGAATACACCATGGGTGAGTTGGATCCCAACACTTTGGGGAGCGATCCGCTGTTGGTCTTTAGAACTTGGTTTGATCAAGCGTTGGCTTCGAAGGTGACGGAGGTGAACGCCATGGTTTTGGGCACAGTGAATGCGGAGGGAAGGCCATCGTCGAGGGTGGTATTGTTGAAAGATATCACGGCTGAAGGCATAGTTTTTTATACCAATTATGCGAGCAGAAAGGGCCGGGAATTGGCGGCATGTAATTTTGTTTCGGTTGTGTTTTTTTGGCCTGAATTGGAACGTCAGGTGAGGATGGAAGGCGCGGTTCGCAAGGTATCTGAAGCGGAAAGTGATGCCTATTTTTACAGTCGTCCCAGAATTTCACAGGCGGGTGCGGTGGTTTCAAATCAGAGCGAAGTGATAGGGGGCAGGGAGGATTTGGATGAGCAAATGCGGGTGTTGATGGCCGATGAAACCATTAAAATCGATCGTCCCAAACATTGGGGTGGTTATGAAATCGTGGTAGACCGCGTTGAATTTTGGCAGGGCAGACCCGGCCGAGTTCACGACCGGGCACTCTACCAAAAAGTGGATGGCGCTTGGGTGAAATCAAGGCTTTCGCCTTAACGAAATACTCAATCTTTATTTGTAGTTTCTGAGATTGAGCATGAATCGTATTCAACGAAAGTTGGTGTTTTATTCAATGTGTTGAATGGTATTTGGATTTTAATTGGGCAACTGAAGTTTTGCTTTTTGCGTCTTATTTTGCAAGAAAATTAACGTAACATGATGAAAAACTTGTTCATTCGTTCAAATACGTTGTTGGTTGCAGTGATGGGTTGTATGCTGTCAATTCCCGGAATTGCACAGCCACCAGCTGGCGCCGTGGCGGCAAAACCCAATATCATTTATTATGCCGGCGGCAAGTGCGATTTTTATGATGCCAACAGCAATTTGTTGCTTTCTGTGGATGCCGCGGAAGCGGGATGGTCGGCTAC